>JALYGX010000041.1 GCA_030776905.1 Cyanobacteriota bacterium
GTGAAGCGATAAAATTAAGAAAGGTAAAGACACCTATTACAAATTAGAGTCAAAACTCATGGGACTATTCGGATTTGGTAAGAAGCTAGCCCTGCCTACTGCTGAGGAGGCATTACCGGGACGGGCAAACCCCATACCAGTACCAAAGCATCACTACGTCAACGGCAATCCATTGCAACCTCCTTATCCTGCTGGGATGGAGATGGCGATGTTTGGGATGGGATGCTTTTGGGGGGCAGAACGCAAATTCTGGCAGCAAGAGGGAGTGTTCACCACGGCTGTGGGGTACGCGGCGGGGATAACCCAAAACCCCAGCTATGAGGAAGTATGTACGGGCATGACCGGACATAATGAAGTCGTTCTTGTGGTATTTGACCCGCAGGTGATTAGCTACGAAACACTGCTGCAAGTCTTCTGGGAAAGCCATAACCCTACCCAAGGGATGCGCCAGGGGAATGACGTAGGTACTCAGTATCGTTCCGGAATTTACGTGTATTCCGAAAGCCAAAAGCAGCAGGCTGAAACATCGCGAGATAGGTATCAGCAAGCTCTCAAGGCGGCAGGTTATGGGACTATTACGACAGAGATTATTGATGCTCCTGAGTTTTACTACGCAGAGAGCTATCATCAGCAGTACCTTGCCAAAAACCCTAATGGGTATTGTGGTCTAGGCGGGACAAAAGTTTGTTTCCCCGATGTCCCTACAGTGGTGCGTGGGTAATTTTTTCCCGCAATCCCCTAATGCAAATATCCCCCCGTGTCGGCGGGGGGAGGGGATAAAAGCTATAAAATTTAGGCGTTGCGCGATCGCAGGATGATTGTGTTGTAGGGGCATAGGGCATACGCCCATTCAACCTAGTAGACCTTTAGCTGTACTAGACTTCCTGTAATCACACCCCGACTAGGTCACGGGATTCCAGACCAGTGAGTTGTTGAGCGATCGCCATTCGCATTTCCAACTTGGCAACGCTAAACTGGTTGCGCAGATATTCCAGATGAGCGATCGCACTGGCTTTCTCAGATATCAAGCGCATCAAAGTATTCTGAGCCGTTTGATATTCCTGGTCAACACACAGCAACTCGAAACGCCGTCCCCGACGCTGGTCTTCATTTTTCAAACCATTCTCAAAAGCGGCAGTGCGGTCAGCCTTACCCTCAAGACGGGCAATGTGCTGAGTAACGGCGGCAATTTGAGAGTCTAATTCATTAACAACTTGTGCCGCTTGTACAATCGCGGCAGGGTACTGACTTATTTTCATGTGTAGCTTCCAATAAGCGAAGAGTTATAAGGACTAGAACTTACGCATCATCAAGTAGCGTCAAGTCTTGCAGCCTTTCTTAGCCCCCTTTTAAGGGGGTTGGGGGAGCGAGGCGTAAATTTTGCGGAAATGGCGTGAACTACGCAACCCACTCCGACGGTTGCGGATTGACAGCAACGGCTGCCACTTCAACGGGAATTCTTTGGGGTTGAGGAGTTGGGGCTTTCTCTAAAACTTTGACCTCAATGTTAACAGCCACTAAATAAGAACCAGTCTCATCTCCCACAGCTTCAGCAATCAAACTGGCAAAATCTGGACGTGCGGCAGTGATAGGGTCGCGTAAGCTGCACTGCTCCCACTCGTACTGAGCATTGGGATTGATGCTGAGGATGTAGTGCTTCGTCATGGAGTAAAAACCTTGAATTTGCGAGGGGTTCAGGCGTCAACCGACTGTCAAATCCTACCTCTCTATTATAGTACTTCTGTACTAAGTTTGGGGCGTTCCAGCTACATCTTTAGGTAGAGCCATTAAAGTGATAAAGGTTAGTCTAGTTAAACGTTTACTGGAAAATTAGATTCATGACTGCAACGTCCACTCAGCCAAAGTACGAAGTTAAAGACTTATCCCTCGCTCCTCAAGGTAGACAACGGATTGAATGGGCGGGGCGGGAAATGCCCGTGCTGCGCCAAATACGCGATCGCTTTGCCCAGGAAAAGCCGTTTGCAGGCATTCGCTTAGTCGCTTGCTGCCACGTTACCACCGAAACCGCGCATTTGGCGATCGCACTTAAAGTTGGTGGTGCTGACGCTGTCCTCATTGCCAGCAACCCCCTGTCTACCCAAGATGATGTCGCCGCCTGTCTGGTTTCTGACTACAGCATTCCCGTCTATGCCATGAAAGGGGAAGATGCCGAAACCTACAATCGCCACGTAGAAATTGCCCTCGACCACCGTCCCAATATCATCATTGATGATGGCAGCGATGTTGTTGCCAACCTAGTGCAGCACCGCCGACATCAGCTTGCCGATCTCATTGGCACTACCGAAGAAACCACTACAGGTATCGTGCGTCTGCGTGCTATGTTCAACGATGGGGTTTTGACCTTCCCGGCGATGAACGTCAACGACGCCGACACCAAGCACTTGTTTGACAACCGCTACGGCACTGGTCAATCGACCCTTGATGGCGTTATTCGTGCCACTAACGTCCTGCTAGCTGGTAAAACCATTGTTGTTGCGGGTTATGGTTGGTGCGGCAAAGGAGTTGCACTACGGGCGCGTGGACTGGGTGCTAATGTAATTGTTACAGAAATCGACCCGACAAAAGCGATCGAAGCTGTCATGGATGGTTTCCGAGTCATGCCCATGTCCGAAGCGGCACCCCAAGGTGATTTGTTCATTACCGTCACTGGCAACAAGCACGTCATCCGCGCTGAACATTTTGAGGTGATGAAAGACGGTGCAATGGTTTGCAACTCTGGGCACTTTGATATCGAAATTGACCTCAAGTCACTGGGAGCAAAAGCCACAGAAGTCAAAGAGGCACGCCAATTCACCGAAGAGTATCGACTCTCCAACGGTAAATCCATCATCGTACTCGGTGAAGGGCGTTTGGTTAACCTAGCAGCGGCTGAAGGACATCCCAGTGCTGTGATGGATATGAGCTTTGCTAACCAAGCTTTGGCTTGCGAGTACCTCGTGAAAAACAAAGGTCAGTTGGAGGCGGGTTTGCACTCCATCCCTGTTGAAGTAGACAAAGAAATTGCACGGCTAAAGCTACAGGCGATGGGAGTAATGATTGACTCTTTGACACCTGAGCAAACTGAGTACATGAACTCTTGGACTTCTGGAACTTAATAAGTCCTGAGTAAGGAGAGTCTGAAAAGACTGACAAAGAATAATTGTCCTAACAACGGCGGTAGGAGCGCAAGGCAAGAGCGTTCCTACCAAGCTGTATGGATAAGCTCTCTCAACGTAGCTCGGATGGCAAGTTTGCAACTGACGGGAGCAGAAATTTTGATTTTTTAGATGCCTTCCGGGTCTGAGCTAAGTTATATTTGCAACAGTTTGCTTGGGCTTGTAGTGCTTAAAGTGCATATTAACAAAGCACGGGAGCCAAGCCTGAGGAACATTAGCCTAGCGGCATCCTAGAAGAGGAAATCGCGATCAGGGGCATTTCTGTGATATTTTCCACAAAGTAATTAAGTTTTGAATTAACCCCTCACCCAGTACCTAGCCAAAATTTATGAAGGAATGGATACTTACCACAATGGGTTCCCTTGGATATTTGGGAATCGGCCTACTGATGTTTGCAGAAAATTTATTTCCTCCCATCCCTTCAGAATTAATCATGCCGTTGGCAGGATTTACTGTATCACAGGGAAAGATGAACTTTGCCCTGGCGGTTCTAGCTGGAGTAGTCGGCACAATTGTGGGGGCGATTCCTTGGTACTACGCGGGTAAACTTGTGGGTGAGCCGCGCTTGAAGCGTTTAGCTGACCAGTACGGCAAGTGGATTACAGTATCAGGTAAGGATATTGATAAAGCGCAGCAATGGTTTAATCGTTATGGCAACACCGCTGTGTTAATTGGTCGCCTCGTGCCGGGAGTTCGTACCTTAATCTCGCTCCCAGCAGGGATTAGTAATATGCCTATAGTGCCATTTCTCATCTACTCAACCATTGGCACTACATTATGGGTGAGTCTATTAACGTTCTTGGGATATGTGCTGGGGAATAACTATGAGCTTGTAGATGAGTACCTGGGTCCCGTTTCTAAAATTGTGCTGGGTATTATAATTGTCGCATTTGTTATTTGGATTGTCAGAAAACAGCAAAAGGCAAAACGCAAAAGGCGAAACTAAAAACAAGAATTTTACTTACTCCCTCAGAATTTAGGAGACAAAAACCTTGCATTTTGATTTATCACAACTCACCAAATCTTTAGCCTATTTCGGTGTGTGAGCAACCGACATTAAAAGTGTGTTCCAGTTAAAAAGCCTCTGATTGAAAAGGATGGCGATTACTCAAGGGGCATCAGCACAACGAATAACTCGCCCAAATCAAAGCCGCAAATTCATCACGACTGAACCGTTGGGGAACGGTGGCGAAGGGGGTGAGCAACTAGTTTGGGACGCCATCCGGGAGGTTTTTGCAGATAGAGACTGTATCGGTTACTGGCGCTATCCCATCTTTTCTAAAGTCGGCAAGTTCCGGAAAGAGCCTGACATTCTGATTGCTGACTCTCAACTAGGTTTAATTGTCATCGAAATAAAGTCAGTGACCATTGACCAAATTGTAGCGATCGCAGGTCATCGCTGGGAATTCCAAAACTTCTACACCACCAGCAGCAACCCCTACGAACAAGCAGAAAATCAGCTATTTGCGTTATTGGGATATTGCGATCGCGAACCCTCCCTGCGCCGCAAAGTCAGTGGACGCGCTTTAGTTTGCCTACCCCTGATTACCGAGGAACAATGGTATGAAAGCGGATTCTACCAACTCCCCAGTTGTCCCCCAATTATCTTTCAAAACTCTCTGGATCGGAAGTCAGGAGTATTTCATTCAAAACTCAAAACTCTTCTTGAGCTAATTCAGGAAACCACACCCATCATTAAAGGTTACAACCTGACGCTCGAACAGTGGAAGTTGCTGCAAGCTGTGATTAGCGGCACTCCGGTATTCCGGACACGGGTAGTGCCCCTACAAAATCAACAACATCCCAATCAACAAACCCGTGGTAGTGTTCTTGCCGAGGTACGACAACGCCTATCAGAATTCGATCTACAGCAAGAACATATTGGCAAAGAAATCCCTCCAGGACCGCAACGCATTCGAGGCATTGCTGGTTCGGGTAAAACTGTGCTGCTGTGCCAGAAAGCCGCTCATATGCACTTGAAGCATCCCGATTGGGATATTGCTTTTGTCTTTTTCAGCCGTAGCCTGTACCACCCTATAATTGCTCAGTTGGATAAGTGGATGCGCCGCTTTAGCGCGGGGGAGGTGGGGTACGATCCGAAGAATATGAAATTGCGATCGCTTCACGCTTGGGGAGCCAAAAATCAACCCGGACTCTACAGCACGATTTGCCAAGCGGCTGGTGGTAAGCGCCTCAGTGTTAATAATACAGAACGCAAGCAACCGAATGAAGCTTTGGCTGAGGTATGCGCACACTTATTGCACAATACGGTCGTCCCTACGTTATATGATGCCATCCTAATTGATGAAGGTCAAGACTTAATTGTTGATGACGAATTGAAATTTGAGGGCAAGCAGCCGTTTTATTGGATGGCGTATCAAGCCTTACGACCTGTTGACCCGGCCCAGCCAGAGCAACGGCGGTTAATCTGGGGTTACGACGAAGCCCAAAGCCTGGAAAGCCTAAAAATTCCAAACGCGAGTGAGTTATTTGGGGAAGAACTCGGTCATTTGGTTACGGGACAGTACAGTGGTGGCATCAAAAAGAGTGAAATCATGCATCGCTGCTATCGCACTCCTGGCGCAATTTTGACTGCCGCGCATGGTATTGGCATGGGGTTATTGCGTCCGGGTGGGATGCTCACAGGCATTACTCGTGCTGAGGATTGGAAAGCGATCGGTTATGAAGTGACGGGTCGTTTTATCCCTGGACAACAAATCACTCTCAGACGCCCAGCAGAAAACTCCCCTAATCTTGTCCCCGAACTTTGGCAAGGGTCAGTACTGGAGTTTGTCGCATATCGCGATCGCCAATCAGAATTGACCGCCTTAGCAGAAAACATTATCTATAACCTCCGGCATGATGGACTCAAGCCCAGCCGCGAGATTCTGGTCATCATTTTAGGTTCGGGTTTCGAGGCAATGAAACTGGAAACTTATGTGGCTGAGTTTTTGATATCCCAAGGTATTGACATCTATATTCCCAGCACAGTTGACTGCAATATCCTGACACCCGACAAAGAAAACCGCGACCCAAATAAATTTTGGTGTGAGGGTGGCGTCACCGTGTCTCGCATCCACCGC
>JALYGX010000042.1 GCA_030776905.1 Cyanobacteriota bacterium
GTCCCGTCAGTGGCACTATCTTTGAAAAGGGCTGGTCTAACAATCTGTTGCGAGGCCCAACAGACTGGTTAGGCGGGTTCGCCATTCATCCAGACGTAATTACCGTTTCTGCCTGTACCAGCCTGGGCAAAAAATCAGCTTATAGCAACTGGGGAACGAATGTCTCCGTTTGCGCTCCCAGCAACAACGCACCGCCAGGAATGTGGTTTGAAAAAACTGGCTATATCAGTACAGCACCGGAGGTAACCGCCGCCCTGCCCGGACTGGGTATCTTCACGGACGACTTGGTGGGGGATGTCGGCTACGAGGCTGGCGACTATACCAGCACCTTTGGCGGTACTTCCAGCGCCTGTCCAGTTGTCGCAGGCGTTGCTGCACTGGTTCTCTCTGCCAACCCCGATCTTACAGCTCAGGATGTTAAGCGTCTTCTCCAGGAAACCGCTGACAAAATTGTAGACCGCGACGCCGACCCTCAGTTAGGGATGCGCCTGGGAACATACGATACCAACGGTTTTTCTCAATGGTTTGGCTATGGGAAAGTGAATGCTTTTAAAGCCGTACAAGCCGCCAAGCTTAAAGCTTCCCAAACGCCACAATCTGAAGTCGAGCATCTTCACGGACTTAATGACAACCGCTTGGGGATTCCCGATAACTATCCTCAAGGCATTACCAGTGGCATTCGAGTGAATGACTCGGCAACTGTGCGAGAAATTGAGATTACGGTCAATATCGAACACCAGTTTCTGGGAGATATTGAAGTGAAGCTACTTGCACCCACAGGTCAAACCGTGTTGCTACAAAACCGCACTCTGGGTTCTAGAACTCAGCTACAAGCAACGTATTCTATAGAAACCGCACCAGCACTGAAGCAGCTACTCAACAAACCCGCCGCAGGTTCATGGCAATTGCAAGTGGTCGATTATTCTCCGATGGATACAGGTACGCTCAATAGTTGGGAATTGCTCTTAGGGATATAACTGGCTTGTTTTAAATCTGGGCTTTTTGTCATCAGTAGATCTGTTGCAAAAGTCAAAAGATGACCCGCCTAGGGTCTGTTTTTAAACCCTTCGATCCCCCCCAGCCAGGGTTAAAAAGGGTGGAGAATGAGCGTCAAAGTCCCCCGGTCTTGCTCGAAGTTTTGGGGAAGCAAAGCTACACCCTTGCATTCGAGCGCTTTTTAACCCTGATTTAGGGGGATCTCACCGACAGAAACGGAGCCAATAAAGTTTGAAAACACACCCTAGTCCTTAACGAATCACCAATGACTAATCCTTTAACTTGGATGCTCTGCGGGAGTGCTTTGATTTTATTTGGGTGTAGTAGTTTGCGACACGCCCTATTTCAATCCAATGCGTTCGATCTAGGATTGTTTGACCAAGCTGTCTATCTAATCAGCCAAGGACAGCCGCCCATCGTTGCTATGGCGGGGTTTCATTTTCTTGGCGATCATGCGGCTTGGGTGCTATATCCACTGGCATTGCTGTACAAGATTTATCCTGATGTTCATTGGTTATTCGCCGTACAAGCGATCGCTTTACCTTTGGGAGCCTTACCCACCTTTCATCTCGCTCGTCAAGCTGGGTTGAAGGATTCCCAAGCGATAGCGATGGCAGTGGTTTACCTCTTGTATCCTTTAGTTTTTAATCTCAATCTGTTTGATTTCCACCCAGAAGTCATGGCACTCCCCGCACTTTTGGGCGCAATTCTAGCCGCTAAGTTGGGTCGGGTTGGGGTATTTTGTCTCGCAATTGGCTTTATCTTGGGTTGTAAAGCTGTACTTTCGCTGACTGTAGCTGCAATGGGCTTCTGGCTGCTGGTCTTTGAGAAGCGGCGTTTGTGCGGAGGAATTGCTTTATTGGCTGGTGTGGCTTGGTTTGCGATCGCGACTCAGTGGATTATTCCCGTTTTCAGCGGTCATGAAGCCGCCGCCGTCGGACGTTATGCTTATTTAGGAAAATCAGTTCTGGAGATTGCCCAAAATCTGCTGCTTAAGCCAGGGTTAGTCTTAGGCAGGGTTTTCTCTCTAGATACGCTTGAATATTTGGCTTTGTTGCTGTTCCCAGTGATTTGGGGACTTTCACCCCGGCATCTGACGCCACTAATAGCGGCTATTCCTACGCTACTCCTCAACATTCTCTCTGATTCTCCAGCCCAGCGAGACTTAGTACACCAATATTCGCTGCCAATTCTGCCTTTTTTGTTGTTGGTTGTCATTACCAGTCTTGCCGCCAAAAGGTCATGGCTGCAAACTAAACAAGCGATAATCTTGTGGTCATCAGTCGCTTTCTTCGCTTTAACAAAATACGGTTATTTTGGGTCAATTTATCTTAATTCACTCGATACGTGGCAAGCCACACGGGAAGCCCTTACCCAAATTCAAACTAAAGATAGTGTTCTAGCTCCCTCTCAGGTGGCTCCCCATTTGACTCATCGACCTGTAGTTAAGCTGCCTAATACGGGTTCGGAGTCGGCTGACTTACGTGAATTTGAGTATGTATTGCTGAATCGGCGTCATCCGGGTTTTGGCAGTACTCTCCAAGTCGCCATCAGCTTGTTTGAGCAACTCAAAAAGATGCCGGAATTTCAATTAACCTATCAACGAGATGATGTTTTTTTGTTTAGAAAAAAGCCTTAATGAAACTAAATATAGTTGCAGGAACTTCAAATGGCATATCCATCATCCCCCTGGACACTCCAAGGCTACGCTCTCCAAACCTTACAGTTAATTGATGTTGAGCAAGTACGTCCCTTCATCGCTCCAGAGTTGGACATTGTTTCAGTATTACCGGGAAAGACGCTAGGCGGAGTTTATTTGTCCTGTTACGGCTCAGGTTCTGTGCTGGAGTATAGCGAGTTGATTGTTGCGGCTGGTATCGTGCGGTATTCGGGCAAAATTGGAGGTTGGATTTCTCACATTTATGTAGATAATCCGGATTCTGTGGCAGGAGGTCGAAATATTTGGGGACTGCCAAAAGAACTGGCTGAGTTTACTTGGGAAAAAGGTAGTCGTACCGCCTCAGGTTATGAAAACTGCGTAACTGTTCGTCAAGGAGAACAGACGCTATGTCAACTTAGCTATAACCAACAAACCCTTGGGTTGCCGTTGCCATTCAGCGGAAATGTTTTTAGTACACACTCAGAGTCGATTCTTTTATTCAACGGTAAGTTTGAGGGTAGTGTTGGCACCGTCGGTAGTAAGTTACAAGTACCCGTTGAGAGTCCTTTTGCCAGCTTAGGTTTAGATCGACCTTGGTTAACTTTTTACGGTGAAAAGCTACGTATGGTTATAGGTACGCCAGAAGTAGTAGGGCGAACAGAAGCGGCATTCAGCTATCGGTGAAGAGACAATAATAGAGCAATTCTCTTCAGTAGACTCCCCTAGCAACTAGCCTAACGTCCCGGTTGGGTACGTAATGGATGTTAGGGGAGGGTGTCGGAGGAAATGCGATCGCATTTCCATCTTTGTTTTTGAATTGAAAAATACGTGAAGCAATACTATCTACGAATGAGAGGCTGAGGACTAGAGAAAGGGAGATTTTCATTCTTTTTGTACGCTCCGTGCCGAGAGT
>JALYGX010000043.1 GCA_030776905.1 Cyanobacteriota bacterium
GAGTTCTGTGATTTCAGCAGACAACAGACCATACCCCAGCAGCGCGTAAAGATGCCGAGCGACGTTGACCAAGGAGTTGATGACAAAATCAACTTCACCATATTGGTCTTGCACTTGCTCGGTAATCGCTTGGAGTTGAGCAGCAATTTCTTCAGCCGCTAGATATTCTCCCAAGCACAGATGAGAGAACTCAAGACGATGCGCTGAGAAGGGAGAATTAGCAACAAGGGGGGACACTCCAGAGGTGACGAGAGTTTCAGGAAAAAGGTGAGAGGGCAAGGTCACGTCTTGTTTCCTCCTCTCCCTTATCCCTAGTAGCCCTTCTTCTACCATCTCCGGCGGCTGGAAGCGGAAGAAGAGGGGTGGTAATGGGGTTGGGAGAACATGGGCAGTCACTTCCTCACTCAGACTTCTCTGGAGGATAGCTTGAGGCACTTGATATTGACCGATTTGAATAATTTTTAGAGCAGCTACTCGCATTTGGTGGCGCAGCTGTTGAGGGTGACGACCCTTAAGCAAATTGGCGATCGCCTCTTGTGAGCGACTCGCATGGGCAAGACCTTCTCGGATTAACTCTGGTAAGCGCCCACTTCCAGCGGCAGGTTCCCCCAACAGCCATCGGCAAATCCGGTCGTAAATTTCAAACTTGACCTGAGGTACGCGAGTTTGAAAAATACTCTCATCAACCCAAGCATCTCGATGTAAAGTGCCCACCAGATAAAGCATGAGAGGTCGCGTCAACAGGCTGGCTAAGCCCTGAGGCTCTGGAGGCTGCTTAAACACACCTCCATGTCTCAAAAAGTTGAAATACGCTTGAGCGATCGCTTTGGATTGCAGTTTTGCCCAGCCTCCGAACCATTGCCGGAACTCCTCCTGTCCCATTGGTTCGATCGTAATTCGCTCTAGCTGATTTGATAAGCGAAGGGTAGGGCTTTGTTGGTACTTCCGGATTAAATCCTCCACCGTAGCGCCGCGACTGGTGATGACAATCTTATGTCGCCCGAAACCCGCAGAACTGCGGTTCTGGGTATGAAATCGCATCACCTGTTCCATAAAAGTCCACAGGTGACGCTCCGTATGGGGCGATCGAAGCAGTTCATCCAGACCATCGAGAATCAGTAAACAGGGAGGCGAATTTACCGAGAGCCAGCCATCCGTATCCGTGAAGCGGGCAAGGGGAAAAGCTGATTCCAGGGTCTGCTCCAAGGTTTGACCTAAAGTAGCGTCTTTTAGGTGGACGATGGCAGGCATCCAGTTAGGATAAAGCTCTTGAGCCACTCGCGCTGCCCAGATTTGGCAGAAACTAGTTTTGCCGCTACCCGGTTCAGCTTCAATGACAGCAATACGTGTCTTATCTTCCAACTGGGACATGGCCCATTCCATCAAGTCAACCGGAGATTCAGGAGAATAGGTGCCCCCCCTAGTCCCCAGTCCCCACTCTCTAACCCCAGAGTGCAATAGTTTTCCTTTCAAGGGAATATATAAATCCTTCAGGGAAAACGGTTCTCCTAGTAAAGGTTCACTGAGAGATTGCAAAAGGCTTGCCCGGTAGTGCTCCCGATGCCAGTTAAGGGGCAGTGTTGCTGTAGGCAGTTCGGGGCTGGAGTCTGGGGTGTTGGCGTTCGCCGAGTCTCGCAAAGTGCCTACATTTCCCAACCGCACAAACTTTTGTAACTGCGCCAGAGGGAGAGGATTTTCGGCAATCACCGCGAGCAGATAACCGGCTAGTCCATAACTCAGACGTTGAGCCAGCAGCTTGGCTTCGGTCTCCTCCGCGCCATTTGCAACAAACCAGGCGATCGCCAAATTATTCATCTGCTGCACTAGCAACGAGTCAGCCACCAACATCAGAGCCTGCTCTGCCTGACTATCACTAAGCCGTCCTGGACGCAGCGTTTTGAGCAACGCTATCAGTTGCGGGTCACTCAGGGGTTGATCCGCATCTTGACCGGCTGGCACTTCTGCTCGATTAAGCCAAGGTCTGCCAACGCGAGCTTCTTGTTCTAAAATCCCTTGTAATGCATTGAGATAAGCAACTTGAAAAGTGAGCCAGGTTCCTTCATTACGCCTCAAAGGCTTTTTCCGACTCAGAATGCGCAGCAGTCCTACGGTCAACTGGGAGATAGCTGGAGCTGCAACACGCGCAGCTTTTAAAGGCAACTCCAAAACGTCAGTCAAGCCACTAATGGAAAAAACCGTTAGGCTCTTGACTTCCATGTCTTGGGCAATACGAAAAGCAATGCCTGCAATCTGGGCACTGGAGTGTCCCAGTTGGGTAAGTTCAATGTGGCGCTCTGATAACCACTGCCGAATGCTTAGGCTCATGCCACCCTAATCACTCCAAATTGCTTACTCATCTTATTTTGAACCCTATACAATAAGTGCGAGGTACTAAGTCCTTAGGGGTCATATAAAAATCATTCCTGCGTTTTTATTTCGCTCGCTCGTCATCCTTCGTCATTAGTCTTGAGCCACTGTTCCCAATGACCAATGACCAATGACCAATGACCAATGACCAATGACCAATGACCGATCGCCTATCCGTGCCAAAAAGACTACTGCACCGATTCCACGTCCAAGCACCCCTTCCATTTCGGAAACGACGGGGACACAAACTAGTCATCCGACTGGGACAAGACAGTAAAGCGTCTACTTTAGAAAAACGTCCGGAGTGGGAATTGCCGACTGGAAAAAATTCTCAATCTCAACGTCCTACTTCTGTACCACCTAAAAAACGTCGCCGTCGCCGTCGCGATCCTAACAATATTCTCCCTAACACAACCCTCCAGAAGCCGAATGCTCGCTCTAGGGAGAAAAGACGACGCTTTTGGCGGTGGTCGCTGCTGTGGTTGAGTATTCTCTCGATCCTAGGGATTAGCGTTACCTCAGGGGTATTATTACTCACCAAGCTGCCACCTCCCGTCGATTGCCAACGCCTCTCTCCCTTAGCCTCCGACAGCGATCACTTATACTGTGCCCAGCGTGGGGCTGCCTCTGGTAAATTAGAGGCGTTAGTTGCCGCTATCAAGTTGGTCGATAATTGGACGGCTGATCACCCTCTTTACTCAGAAGCGCAGCACCAGCTCAGGGGCTGGTCTGAGGCGATTCTGGAACTGGCGCAGCAGAAAATTAAGCAAGGCGACCATTTGGGAGCGATGAAAATCGCTCAACAAATTCCCAGCGATAGTCCCATTTACCCTAAAGCCAAAGCGGCGATCGCCACATGGCAAGACCAGTGGCAGCAGGGGCAGGAAACGATACGTAAATTCAAAGCGGCTCTTGTAGGGCAAAACTGGTTTCGTGCCTCCCAGTTAATAGGACTGCTATCTCAAAGCGATCGCTCCTACTGGAACGCCTCTCGCCTCCAAACCCTCATGAAGCAGCTAGCCTCAGAAAAACTAGCATGGGAGCAGTTGGAGGAGGCACGGAATTTAGCAAAAACTAATCGACTGACGCAACTACAGGAAGCGATCGTCCTTGTTTCTAAAATCAACCCCAACAGCTACGTCAAAGCCCAAGCAGAACGGGAACAGACCCGATGGAGTCGCACCTTAGTCCAACTCGCTGCCATCAGCTTCAAAAATCAAGACTTTCCTGGCATAGTCAAGATGCTAGCGTGGATTCCCCCGAATGCTTCGCTGTATCAGGAAGCTCAGGACTGGATTCTGCTGGCTCGCGCTTCCCAAACGGCTAAGGATAACAACATTGTCGCTTGGGTGGATGCTTTGGCAGGGGTACGCCAGATTCGCCCCGACAGCCCTGTGCATCAACTTGCCTTACAACAAGCTACGCTCTGGGAGTCCCAGTTACAAGACTCAACCCAGTTGCAAATTGCCAGATTGACCGCCAGTCTGGGGCAACCGATGGCGCTCACTTATGCCATCGATCGCGCTCAACAAGTACCACCAAAACATCCCCAACGCCTACTGGCTCAAACACTGATTGCCCAATGGCGTAAAGAAATTCAGCAAATTGAAAACCAACACAAGCTGATGGAGGCTCAACACCTGGCAGCGCAGGGAAGGATTGAACAACTCAAAGCAGCGGTAGAAATCGCTAGTTCAATTCAACTCGGTCAACCCCTGCGTCTTGAGGCTCAAAGTGTGATCGCTAGATGGAATGGGCAAATCCAAACGATCGAAGACCAACCCATTCTGGAACTAGCACAGACCTTGGCCCAACGCCAGGATTTTACTGCTGCCATTTCTACGGCAGGACAGATTCGTTCGGGTCGAGCGCTGTATGCTGAAGCCCAGAGAGCGATCGCCGATTGGGTGGCTCAAGTTCAGACGGCTCAAGACCGTCCAATTCTGGAAGCGGCAACCGCCCTAGCGACTCAAGGACGTTTCGATGCGGCAATCGCTACTGCTGCTCAGATTCCTCCAGAACGAGCACTTTATCAGCAAGCTCAAGCTGCGATCGCCGATTGGACCTCTCAAAAAGCTGCCCTTAGTGGTGACCCCCCCTTAGATGATCCCACACTGGACTTAAGCAACGAGAATGGAAGTGCTGATATCTTCCCTATCCCTCTAGCCCCCAGCCCCTAATCTGCTTTGAGTCATGAATGAAAGCGCAGCCGGAAGCGATCGCGTCCCTCACTTAACTCGCATCCTCCTGATTGATGATGACCCGATTTTCCGGTTGGGTCTACGCACGGCCCTGGAAGCGTTTCCTGAGTTTCAAGTGATTGCCGAGGCAGATACAGCTGCCGTCGCTCTCGACATCTTAAGCAAACGCCAACCGGAAAATGCCGTAGATTTGGTAGTTTTAGAATTAGCGATCGCTCGCTCCCACCCCGATCACCTATCGGGCTTAGCATTGTGTCAGCTATTAAAGACCGAGTACCCTAATCTACCCGTTTTACTACTCACTGCCGAATCAGAACCCGCGCTACTCGTGGCAGCCAAAGAGTCCGGTGTCGATGGCTATTGTGCCAAAGGATGTGCGTTAGCCCCGCAGGGTACGACAGCCCACGGCGCGTCAATTGTTCAAGCCATGCGTCAAGTGATGTCAGGTCAGACATACTGGCAGACGCTTGCCCCAGAACCGCCCGTAAGGGGCGCAATTAATTGGGTTCCTACTAATTCTGTACGTCCTCCCAGTTGGCATTACAAAATGCGTCAGTCGGGATTGCAGCAAATCGAAGACGCCTTAGCACGGGTAATGCAACAGCTCCAAAATCCCCAACGTTCCCATCTCGATTGGCTGTTTTGGAGTGGACGCCGTCGAGAACTTTTAGCCGCACGTTGGGTGGTCAATCAGTTATTGCCCACTGATGTCATTGTGGTGGAACGGGATATTGGACTGGGGCAGGAAGACACGGATACAGGGAGAGGCAAAGATACGGGGAATTCTCCTACAAATCTCTCTGAGATGCCTGGAGCTTTAGGGAGGATGAGCAGACGCGAAGACGTGGGGACTTCTTCTGTAGAGGTCTGGGGGTCACCCCATCTCTTTCTCGGACTGTCTTCTTTCCAGTCCCCAATCCAAGCGACCTTGGCAAAACTTCAATCGGGTTTATCCAACCTGACTGGGATTGTATTAGAAATTGACATTCTCCAAGCCAAAAAGAAACGGGATTTACTTGAAATCGTCTTGCGAAAATTTGAGGAAATCCTGGAGGAATTGCGCTTTTCTCAGGTAACAATCGAGCAGCTCCCCCAAAAGCGATCGCGTCTTTTGCAAGATTTGTGGCAAGTATCTCTTACCGATTTTTTTGGCAAATATTACACACTTCCTGTAGGAAACGATGAATTTGAAGTGGTGAATGTTTTACTTGCCGACGGTGAACTTGTCCGGGACGCCATTCTCGATCAAATTCCCTTGGTTGTTGAGTTGTTATCTCATCAACTGTTTAAAACGCCTTTAATGATTGATAATGTCTCTTATCCAGCTCAGACACCGGAAGCGATGGTATGTGCAGAAATGCTTCTCCAGAACTTAATTATTCAAGTGGCTAATGCTATTATTCAACCGCTCTTAAATGAATTTGCTGATGTTGAAGCGATTAAGCAAAGTTTCTATGACCGTCGATTGATTTCAGCGCGGGAAATTGCCCGATTCCGCAACAATTTATCTTGGAGATATCGCGTAGCACAATTATTGGTTGAACCGCGAGCCATATTCGAGAGCCGATATAATTTATTTGTCCTGAGTGACACGGGCATCAAACAAGCTTCAATCTACGCACCTCGCCGTCAGGAGTTAGAGCAGCTTCGGGGTATTCCCTTAGTGGTAACTTTGGCTTATGAAACACGAGATGCGATCGCGCCTCGTTTGCGATCGAGTATTTCCTGGGTTGGTCGGGGAGTCGTCTACGTCCTAACCCAAGTAGTGGGTAGAAGCATTGGCTTGGTTGTTCGTGGCGTGATTCAAGGCGTTGGCAGTACCTGGCAGGATACGAGATTTGGAAAAAATGGTGAACGAGGGAAATAAGCAGTTGTTTAAAAGCTACTCCGACCTCTCTAGAAACTTTGAAAAAATCAATGGTTCTAGCACCCAAGGTAAGGATGCCATGTCTTGCGCCTCTACGAATGTCTAGAACATCTCTCTGGATTTTTTTGATTCATCTCCGTTATTGTCATTAGTAATCCAGCCACTTTATTAAAAATAATCGATAATTTCCCAAATTAAGTCTCTAAATTTATTATCAGAAACCCCTATAGAAGAAAGACTAAAACTTATGGTTAAATAGGATTAATATGATTGATGAAGAATCGCTCCAAGAACTGCAAAATTTAATTCAAGGTATTGTAGAAGCGCAAACAGACAATCTATCTGAGGTCGTGAAAATTGCGGGTCTAAATCCTGTCGAAGATTTTGTTGGAGCCGATCTCAAGAGTACTGAGCTAAGGGGTGTCCTTCTGGCGGGCGCAGACCTGAGGGGTGCTAATTTAAGCCGTGCTAACATCCGGGGAGCGATTCTCAGCCGTGCTAATTTAAGTGATGCCAACCTGGGTGAAGCCATCCTGAAGCGAGCCAACATGACTGGAGCAGACTTGAGTGATGCCATTCTGAGCAATGCTAACCTGAGTCTGGCAAACCTTATCCGCGCCAATCTAGTTCGTGCCGACTTGAGCCAAGCCGATTTGAGAGGAGCTAACCTAGGTGGAGCTGACTTAAGCTGGGTCAACCTAGGAGGAGCCAATTTGGGAGGAGCCAACCTCAGCGGAGCTAGCCTGAATGGAGCGAACCTGAGTGGAGTCAACTTGATTCGGGCTAACGTGAGTCATACAGATTTGATTTGTACCAACCTTTGCCTCGCCGATTTGATTTGTACGAACTTGAGAGCCGCTAACTTGTCTGGTGCCGATTTGATCGGTGCAGATCTCAGTATTGCCGATTTGAGAGGAGCGAATCTGAGTGGAGCTGACTTAAGTGGAGCGAACCTGAGCGGAGCCAACCTTAGGGGGACGTTCCTGTACGAAGTCAATCTCAGCGATACTAACTTGAGGGGCGTAAGTCTAAAGAAGGCTCGCTTTGGCAGAAATTCAGGAATTTCTCAGGAAACAAAACTCGATTGGATGAGGCGCGGGGCAATCTTTGAAGATTCAACCTATGTTAACCAAGCGCTGTCCCGTTCTTCTCGCCGCCATCGGACAACTTCCTAGCTTAAGTTATCCACTAGCCGCTCTATTGTAAAGCTTCACCATTACTTGCAGTCAATGAATTGCCATGTCA
>JALYGX010000044.1 GCA_030776905.1 Cyanobacteriota bacterium
GCAATGGCAATGCCGGGAGATCGCGATCGCTGTCTCGAAGCGGGTGCTGATGACTACTTGAGCAAACCCTTAGACTTGGAACAAGTCATTGCTCAAGTCCGCTCGTTTATCGAAACTGAGAGCTGACCTAGAACTCTTGTTGAACCACTGTTGCCTTTCTAAGCTGATGGAAATACGCCTAGAGGGCAATGCAATCGCTGGAAGCGTATAGTTCAATGTTATTAAGAAATGTTCATTTTTTTTATTGGCTTCCAGCAAACTCGTTGAACTTTACGAGCATTGCTGTCGTCCGCAGCGGGGAGGACAGCCAAGTAAAGCCGATTCAGGGGTATCTTAGCAAACTGAGTGAGTTCAGCTACACAATCTTATCTGAAGTTTCATAAAAAGCTAAAGCGACAGCCGTTAGCATCTAGCTAGTCAACTGCTTTTCGTACTAACGCCGTCCTCAAAAGTTATAGATCTTTCGTTAGGTTCATGGCAAACCCTACGCCCCATATTCTACTAGTCGATGATGACCCCAGTAATTTATTCCTTCTGCAAGAGCTATTGCTTTGTGAAGGCTACGTTCCTCATTTAGCTGCCTCAGGAAGCGAAGCATTGGCAATTGCCGCTGAGTCAACTATCGACTTGATTTTACTAGACGTGATGATGCCAAAAATGGACGGTTTTGAAGTGTGCCGTCGCTTACGGGAAGATGCGCGTTTTCAAGCCGTACCCGTCATTTTTGTCACGGCTTTGGATGATGACGATTCCCGAATGCGGGGGTTGGAGATGATGGGAGATGATTACCTTACTAAGCCAATTAACACTAAATTGCTGTTGACGAAAATTGCTAGCCTTTTGCGCTTAAGGGAGATGCGATCGCAACAATTGCACTCAGAAATTAGCGAATTGGTAAAAGAGCAATCCCAACAGCAAATCGCTGCCGCCTGGGAAGTTAATGATTACATTTCAGAGAAGTTTCGCTTGTTCGTGCCGGAACAATATTTGAACCGCATTGCCCCCCAAGGCGTCGAGTCTATTCAGCTAGGGAACGCCAGGGAAGAAGAAATTACGGTCTTGTTCTGTGATATTCGGGGATTTACTGCCATTGCTGAATCCCAAACGGCGATGCAAACGTTTCAGTGGCTGAATGCCTTCTTTACCCAAATGAGTCAGGCTATTACTGCTCATCATGGCTTTGTCGATAAATTCCTAGGAGATGCAATTTTGGCGGTTTTCGACCGCCCTGAAAACCATGCCGAAGATGCGCTGAATGCAGCGGTGATGATGTTTCAAAGCTTGACTGAATTTAATTGCGATCGCTTTCAGTACAATTTGGAACAGCCAGTTAACGTTGGCATTGGCATTCACACTGGCATGGGTTTAATTGGTACTGTTGGCTCCGATCATCGCATGGACTCCACTGTAATCGGCGATGTTGTCAATACAGCCGCTCGTCTGGAAGAATTAACGAAGCTCTATGGCTGTTCTATCCTTGCCAGTCACACGACAATTGCCCACCTGAGAGGAAGTTCAAACAAAGCAGACCTTGAAGCTTACAGCAACGGTAATTTTCCTCCTTACCTTTCATCCCCCTTGTATCCCAGCCGTTGGATTGACCGCGTAAAGCCCCGTGGCAAGCGGATGGTTCTTGACCTTTATGAAATTTTGGGTACGCCAACCCACTGGCTAGATAAGGCAAAGCTGCAAGCTCACTGCTGCTATAACCTGGGTCTGCAAGCGTGGTATCAAGAGGACTTTGCCCGCGCTTTGGATTATTTTCAGCAGGTGGTGGAACAAAATCCTGATGACACGATTGCTGCGCTTTACGTAGAACGTTGTCAGGCACGACTGGGTATGACACCCCCGGAGATAGGGGCTTCTTGGGATGGTTTTATTGCCTAATTATTATTAATTGTTAGTTAAGCATTGTTAGTTAAAATGCGACCAGAGTTATAGATATCTCTAACTACAGAAGGATGCGGTTGAGTTATTGAGTTTTCATACTTAATGTCAAGTAGGTGGGTAGAGAGCAACGTAAGCTTAACCGGGGTGAGCGTGAGTGGGGAGTGAAAGCGTTTCAGAAGAAGTAGCTATGAAGTTTTTGAACGCCCACCTACTTCATTCATTTTTAGCGTTAGCCGTAAAGAGGAGTCTGCTATGAGTATTGAAGATCGGGTAGAAGCAGTCGCTAAGAATATTGAAGGAAAAATTCAAGAAGCTGCCAGTGAAATCACTGGCGATCCGAAGGACAAAATCGAAGGTCAAGCTAAGCAGGACGAAGCCGCAGCAATCCATGCTAGAGAAGATATTAAAGATCGAGCCAAGGAAATAATCGACAAAGCTTAGGTTCAAGGTGAACATAATGTGTAGTTGCTTGACTTGCCGTCAATCCTTTGTGTAAATCTCCTAAATTTTCAGTACCTACATTATTATCAATCCAGCAAAGAATTGAATTTGCTGGATTTTATTGCGTCCTATAGGGGTTCTCAAATGAGTTGAGGACAACCATCTATCTCCTGACTACTGACTCCTGAAACGAGGTGTATTCTCTTCAACTGAGAATCGCTAGAAGATTAGCCATAGCGTAGTTAAGCCTTTATTAATTAGCAGGTTGGGTCTTTGCTTTCTTTGCCCGCTTGACAGGGTTCATCCAGTCTTCGAGAAAGCTGAATCCTTGCGAAGAAAGTATGGTCAGCACTAAGTAAGCTATGGCAACGGCTAGATAAATTTCAAAGGCGCGATAGTTGCTTGCCACAATTAACTGACCTCTGCGGAACAACTCTTCAAAGCCAATGACGGCAACTAAGCTAGTGTCCTTCAGCATTGTGATGAACTCGTTGCCCAAGGGTGGCAACATCCGCCGCAAAGCTTGGGGAAAAATAACATAGCGCATGGTTTGAACAGCACCCAAACCCAAGGACTGAGAAGCCTCGGATTGCCCTGACTCAATAGACTGGATACCCGCCCGCATGATTTCGGCAATATAGGCAGAGCTATTGAAACCTAGCGCTACTACACCTGCCGTGAAACGATCCCATCTTAAGGGGATGCCAATTTGCTGCAATAGAGAGGGCAAACCGAAGTAAATCATGAACAGTTGCACCAACAAGGGTGTTCCCCGAAAAAAGTCGATGTATGCTCTGGCAAACCAGCGTAAAGGCAGAATGGGGGAAAGACGGGCAAGCGCGAATAGGGAACCTCCAATCATACCCAGAGCAGCCGATAAAAGTGTCAGTTGCAACGTTACTACAGCTCCTAAAAGGAGTGTAGGCACAGAGTCGAAGATGATTTTAAGGGATTCAATCACAAGCGTTAGTTGTCATTAGTTCAATGGTTGGGGAAAGGCTGCTATTTAAGAGGTGCTGCCTCTGGCAGTTTAGGCGGTTCTTCGTTGAACCACTTCTTGTAAATCTGAGCGTAGGTTCCGTCTTTGATAATGGTGTCTAAACCCTTATTAATTGCCTCTACATGGGTTGAATTCTTAGGTGTAGCAATGCCGTAGTATTCTTCGGTGAGCATTTCACCCACAACTTTGAGTCCTTTGAGGTTGCCAGTTTTGAAGGCATATAGGGTTACGGGTCGATCGTTTATGACAGCATCAACATTACCATTGGATAGTTCTTGAAGCGCTAAGTCGGGGGTATCAAAGGTGGAGATTTTGGCTCCAGGAATTGTTTTTGCTTTATCGGCACTGGTTGTGCCAATTTGCACAGCAACTTTTTTATTCTTGAGGTTGTCAAGCTTAGTGATGTCTTTACTTTTTTCCGAAACAGCGATCGCTAATCCCGATCTAAAATAAGGCTTCGAGAAGTCTATGACTTTGGCTCGCTCGGGGGTAATTGTCATCCCAGCAACGGCAGCATCCACAGTCCCTGCTTGCAAAGCGGCAATCATGCCGTCAAAGCGCATATTTTCAAACTTTGTCTGTAAGCCTGACGCTTTACTAATACTATTAACTAAGTCAACATCAAAGCCTTGAAGTGTCCCATCCTTCCCTTGAAATTCAAAGGGTGCAAAAGTTGGGTCAATTGCTACTTTCAGGGTTTTAGCGTCTGATTGGCTATTACCCGCACTGCCAGAATTTGGACTGGAATTGTTACAGGCAATCACTAGCAGCAAACAGCTTAGAGCAAGAACTAGCTGACGCAGCCAACGGAAAGATGTCAATCTAGCCATGTTTTTTATCTCCTCTGTTATCATCCCAAAGGTAGAAAATACACCTTTTGAGTCAATCTAATTGGGATTGATGATAGCTCATTAGCTAGTGTGAAGCTTGCCTGATTCAATTAAATGTTGTGACAACTACAATTTGCCGAAAGATAGCTACGGTAGGCTCTTAGAATTAAGTTAAGACGAGCAATCATTGGACTTAACAGATGGAGGATTCCGCCCCAGCGATCGCATTTGAGCATCTTGAGAAAAGCTTTGGCACTCTGAGGGTATTGCAGGGCATCAGCGGCTCGATTCATCGGGGGGAAGTCGTTGCCGTAATTGGTTCCTCCGGCTGTGGCAAGAGTACCCTGTTGCGCTGCTTCAACCGCTTAGAAGCGATTAACGCGGGGCGTCTGGTTGTAAATGGAATAGACTTGTCGCCTTCCAATCTTCACCAAACCCAATTGCGGCGACTGCGCACACAGGTGGGTATGGTGTTTCAACAGTTCAACCTATTCCCCCATTTGAGCGTGCTGGAAAACTTGATGTTGGCTCCCTGTCAGGTACTAAAGCGCTCTCGCTCAGAAAGTGCAAAAGAGGCTCGATTCTATTTAGAAAAGGTGGGTTTGCCGGAGAAGGCTGATGCCTATCCCGAACAACTGTCGGGTGGACAAAAGCAACGGGTTGCCATCGCTCGCAGTTTGTGTATGAACCCTCAGATCATGCTATTCGACGAACCGACTAGCGCCCTCGATCCAGAATTAGTAGGGGAAGTGCTGCTGGTTATGCAGCAACTAGCAGAAGAAGGGATGACGATGGTAGTGGTCACCCACGAGATGCAGTTTGCTCGCGAGGTAGCCAATCGGGTATTCTTTATGCATAAAGGGTTGGTGGCAGAAGAAGGTCCCGCCCGTCAGGTTCTGACTAACCCAAAAAGCGATCGCCTCCGTGCTTTCTTGAGCCGTATGAGTGCAGTGAGCTAAATATAAAGTGCGATCGCAAATATTTTTAATAGACATCTTGCAAAAGTCGAATTTTGATACGCAAAACCAATGCTTTCAGCCGTTATTTTGGCATTTATGCAAGAGGTCTAATACCTAACTGCTGACAGCTTCTAGAATAGTTAGCACAATTTGTAGTATTTTTTAAAATAGTTTATAAGTCTTAAAGCTAAGGATAAACTTAGAGATAAGAAGCTTTGAGGAGATCGAATCAATATGACAGCTATTACTGAGGAAAAAAAGCCAGAACAAATGAAACGGATTGCTAGTTATCAGGCGTTGTGGAGACCCCAAGAGAAAAAAGGTCACTTCTGGTTTACGTATTTTGATGGTAATAGAGAACGCAGTATTGATTTAGATGCAGAAAGCTTTAGGACAATGATGAAAGTTCTTGACACTGATAAGCCGATTTTCGCCGATTGTACTACATCTGCCGTTGCTGTTCATTCACAACCCAATGAACTAAAGGTAGGAGCATGGTCTTAACTTAAGAATAGTGCTGAGTACTGAGGAGAAGATTCAGAGGGAATGAAAAACCTAGTAACAAAAGAGGGTTAAAACCAGGTTGTCATCACTATTCTTGCCACCTTGACTTTTTGAAATTAAAAGACAAAGCCCTGCAAGCGACAAGTTATCTTCCCAAGGAAACAGAGCAGTACTATCAGGAATTACTCTACTGAGACTTATGAAACTTGCGATCGCACAACTCAACCCCACCATCGGCAACCTCACAGGTAACGCCCAACAAATTCTAGACGCCGCAAGACTTGCCGCCAATCAAGGCGTTCGCCTATTGCTAACGCCGGAACTCGCTCTGTGCGGCTATCCACCCAGAGATTTATTGCTGAATCCTAGTTTTGTGGAGTCAATGGCGATTACCCTACAACAACTGGCGCAGGATTTACCCCCGCAACTGGCTGTATTAGTCGGGACAGTGGAACCGAATCCCGATGCTTACATCGCTGGTGGTAAACCTCTATTCAACAGCACTGCTTTACTAGAACAGGGCAAGATACAGCAAATTTTTCACAAACGACTTTTGCCCTTTTACGATGTCTTCGACGAATACCGCTACTTTGAACCGGGACTTCAAAGCAACTCCTTTACCCTACATTTAGAGAAGTCAGAAGTTGAAATTCACCCCTCCCTTGATAAGCAGGGGAGAAAATCCTCAATCAAGATTGGCGTCACTATTTGCGAGGACTTGTGGAACGATGAAGAGTTTTGGGGCAAACGCAACTATGCCGTTAATCCCATTGCAGATTTAGCCCAACAGGGTGTAGATGTTGTGGTGAATTTATCAGCCTCGCCCTACAGCAGCGGTAAGCGACAAATACGAGAAGCAATGCTGCGACACAGTACGGTTCGATACCAACAACCAATTGTTTACGCCAATCAGGTGGGAGGTAATGATGACTTGCTGTTTGATGGTTGCAGCGTGGCATTTAACCGCACGGGTGAAATGGTTTCTCGCGCTGCTGCCTTCGAGACAGATTTGCTGGTACTGGAATTTGACGAGGAAACGCGAGACTTGCTACCGGGAACAATAGCACCAGCACCAGCAAGCGATAATGAGGAAATTTGGTTAGCGTTGGTGCTGGGGGTACGCGACTATACCCGTAAGTGTGCTTTTACAAAGGTTGTAATTGGTTTGAGTGGGGGGGTGGATTCGGCACTGGTAGCTGCGATCGCATCTGTTGCCCTTGGTGCCGAGAATGTACTAGGTGTCCTCATGCCCTCCCCTTATAGTTCCGAACACTCCATTGAAGATGCTCTTGCCCTCGCCGATAACTTGGGCATCAAGACTCACACGCTAGCGATTGGGGAGTTGATGCAGGGTTACGACCATACCTTAGAATCGCTCTTTGCAGGGACACAGTTTGGCATTGCCGAGGAGAACATTCAATCGCGGATTCGGGGGAATTTGTTAATGGCGATCGCCAATAAATTCGGCTACCTGCTGCTTTCTACTGGTAATAAATCAGAAATGGCAGTCGGTTACTGCACCCTCTACGGCGATATGAATGGCGGTTTAGCTGTAATTGCTGACGTTCCTAAAACCCGCGTCTACTCGCTGTGTAAGTGGCTCAACGCGACAAAATCAGGGGACGTTCATCCCAATTCCCAACTCCCAATTCCCAATTCCAAAACAGAAATCATCCCCTCTAACATCCTGACCAAACCCCCCAGCGCCGAACTTAAACCCGGTCAAGTTGACCAAGACTCCCTACCCTCCTACGATATTTTGGACGACATCTTGCATCGACTGATTCACGAACACCAAGGGTTGGCTCAAATCATCGAAGCGGGTCACGATCCAGAAGTCGTTAACAAAATCGTGCGGCTAGTAGCTAGTGCAGAATTTAAGCGCCGACAAGCCCCACCAGGATTGAAGATT
The DNA here is from genome assembly GCA_030776905.1 of Cyanobacteriota bacterium. GTDB lineage: Bacteria > Cyanobacteriota > Cyanobacteriia > Cyanobacteriales > Coleofasciculaceae > CADCTM01. Next base: position 7,537 of record JALYGX010000044.1, read on the forward strand.
ACCGATCGCGCTTTTGGCACAGGTTGGCGGATGCCGATCGCCAGTCGGTGGGCAGTCGTCACTACCCAGCAGGCAGGAACGACCTCTGCCTCTCCCGATCCCGTGCCTTCGCCCTCGTAGATAATAAGTTAAGAGGTTTTGTAGAGGCACGATATATCGTGTTCCTACCTCGTGGTCTAGGCAACTGAAAACGCTGTCTTAACTCAGCTAGGGGCTACCTACTCCTAGCATCAATTAGTTCTGATACCTGGTTTTTGCGAAAGAAATTTTGTTTAGTTCCACCGAGGCGAGAAGTTTTTCTAGCGCCTCTACCAC
>JALYGX010000045.1 GCA_030776905.1 Cyanobacteriota bacterium
CCTTGGTGACCTGGATAGATGGCTTTGGCGATCGCACCAGCAATTAGACCTAAAACAATCCAAGCGATAAGACCCATTTTTTTCTCCTTATAAAGCAATTTTTTTTCTTTGGTTTGATAAATTTGGATGAAGCTTTGAACAGATTTAGTAAGCCCGTCTGGTCACTAAGCCCCAGATGAAGATGACAAGCATAGCGCCAAGAACGGCGAAGAGAATACTAGGTAAACTTAAAGCTCCAACAGATGCTCCGGCCCCGGTTCCTAATAATAGCTGTCCGAGATAACCACCCACTAAAGCACCAACAATACCTAAAGCAATCGTTGCGAACATACCGCCGCCTTGGTGGCCTGGATAAATGGCTTTGGCGAGCGCACCAGCAATCAGACCTAAAACAATCCAAGCGATAATACCCATTTGATTCTGTTCCTCTTTAATTAAAACTTCTCTTTTGCTTTCTATGCTTAGAATATCAAGTCGAACAAAAAAGTCACCTCTATCAGAGGGCATAACCGAAAGGTAGAGAAGCCTTCAGCTATTTTTTAGGTTTTTATGACTAAAGACTAACAGACTTAGCTACTATTTTTGATTTATAAGTATCTGCCTAATGTCAGAGTTACAAAAGCTCTTTGCTGAGAGTAAACATCGCTTTCATTTAAATTTAAGTAAAGACATATTAAGCATTTCAACTTAATCATTGTTATATGTATCCTTAACAACAAAACTGCCGAGACAAAACCTATTACTACATGGAGAGAATCACTCAGTACTTTTAACAGAGCTGCTCACACTCTAAAATGGCGATCGCATCCCTCAGCAAATGAAGGTGGAAGATGGATCTGAGCCTGTGCATGATTGTCAAAAATGAGCAAGCATCACTGCCCCAATCGTTGAGTAGTGTCAAGGCTATTGTGGATGAGATGGTAGTGCTGGACACGGGTTCGACCGACCAAACCGTTGAGATTGCTAAAGGGTTTGGTGCTAAAGTTCATCATTTTGAGTGGTCTAACGATTTTTCAGCGGCTCGAAATGAAGCGCTGAACTATGTGCAGGGAAAATGGGTGCTGGTGCTGGATGCAGATGAGGTACTGACGGCGGAAATCGTGCCGGAGATGAAGGAGGCGATAAAAAGCGCTCGCCACTTAGCGATCAACCTGATCCGGCAGGAAGTGGGAGCCGCTCAATGCCCCTATTCCCTCGTTTCTCGCTTATTTCGCAATCACCCAGAGATTCGCTTTTCTCACCCGTATCATGCAATGGTGGATGACAGTGTTGAGCGATTGGTGCAGCGAGAACCCCAATGGCAAGTGATTTCTCTTCCCACCGTCGCGATGCTGCACTATGGCTATCAACCCGAAGCGATCGCTGCGCTGGATAAATACAATCGGGCGCGGATAGCAATGGAGGAATTTCTCGCCAGTCATCCCAATGATGCTTATACGTGTAGTAAATTGGGAGCGCTTTACGTTCAAATGGATCGCCTCAGTGAAGGCGTTGAATTGTTGAAGCGGGGATTGAGTGCGACTCAGGTTGAGGTTCCAGTGTTATTTGAACTGCACTACCATTTAGGCAATGCTTACACTCGCCTGCACGATCTAAATTCAGCAGCGCTGCATTATCAAGCGGCAATTAAGCAACCGATTCTACCACCGCTAAAAATCAGCGCTTACAACAACTTGGGTAACTTGCTGTTAAGCGCTGGCGATTTAGCAACGGCTAAAAAGGCTTATGAAACAACGTTGAAGATCGACCCCAGTTTTGCGGCAGGACACAATAACCTAGGCATGACATTGAAAGCGCTGGGACGGTTTGAGGAAGCGATCGCTTCCTACCAGCAAGCGATTCAGCTACAACCCGATTATGCCGATGCCTACCAAAACTTGGGAGTAGTTTTGCTCAAAATTGGTAAAGTACCAGAAAGTTTGTCTGCCTTTGGAAAAGCGATCGCCCTCCACGAAGTCCAGAATAACTCGACTGAAGCTGAGCGCTTGCGCCAAGGGCTACAAGACATAGGCTTTCAGGTTTAGCAACGGACTTAGTAGGGTCTTCTTTGTCCGTTTCCGTTGAAGGCGTTAGCAATGCGCTGTAGGCGATCTAGATCTGGACGTAGGTTATTCCAATCGCGTTCAGAGTCTCCACCCAAGCGAAGACGCTGCATCATCGTATCTATCCTCTGAGCCTTGGTGAGGAATGGTCGGAGATCGTCGCGGATTTGTCCACCGTCTTTAAAGCGATCGCGTAGGCGATCAGCGTCTTGCTTGAAATCGTTAACTAGCTGCTTAAGATCGTTTTTGTTGAGATTATAGTCATCATAGCGACGACTATCATTGGAACGACGATTGTCATCATAATAATTACTCCGGTCAATGTCACGATTGAAGCTCTTTCTAAATCTACCCGTGTCTTTCTGGATGCGGTTTAGAAGCTCCTGGTATTGCTCGCGAAATTGCCCTGATGGTTGGCTGCTAGGGGGAAATGGACCAGGATACGGACGTAGCTGTGCTTGAGCGCTCAGGCAATTGCCTGCAAAGGTGATCAAGAGCGCTGTGAAAACTACTTTTTTTATCATATTAATGCTTCTTTGTCTCTATCCTTAGGAGGTCACATTATGTTTTTTTCAAGATGTGACCCCTAATTTGGCTTACGTTTGAGTGTGACTCAAGCCTGTGTATAAATGTTCCTCAGACTCAACGTTAATGCCATGAGACTTGCCGCAGGGAGCCAACTAATCCTCATCAAAATCAGCGTCCACATCGTCGTCGTCAAGAGTCGTATCATCGACCCCAATCAGATCGGAGATTTCCTCTTCATCGTCAAGGAAACCGTCGTCTTGCACATCGCGTGCAATGAGGCGATCGTTGGCTTCTAACCAATCCAAAAGCGAAGTCTCTTGCTTCACAGGAATGACTTCAGCTAGTTGTTCGCGGGGTTCTTCACGCAAAGCATTGTTGTACATGGGAAGATTCTGCTGGTGATTTAAGGACAATGGAGATATGTATTTTAGATTAACCTAACGGATATAAGCATCAAATGGTGAGCAAAGCAGAAGTATTAGAAGCGATCGCTGGTACAAATCGCGGCTTGTTGGCAACCGAAACGGATAAAGTCGCAATTCTCGCAGCGGTTTCCCGGCTGGAAGACCGCAACCCCACACCTCGGCCCCTTGAGGCGACCGACCTTCTAGAAGGCAACTGGCGTCTGCTTTATACCACCAGTAATGGTTTATTGAACTTAGGTCGGTTTCCCGTGTTGCAACTGGGGCAAATCTACCAATGCGTTCGTACCGCAACGACCCAAATTTACAACATTGCCGAAATCTCTGGTTTACCCTATCTAGAAAGCCTTGTTAGCGTTTCTGCTCGGTTTGAGCCAGTGAGCGATCGCAGAGTTAATGTTAAGTTTGAGCGGTCTATCAGTGGTCTGCAACGCTTAATCGGCTATCAGTCTCCCAGTAATTTCATCCAGCAAATCGAAAGCGGCAAAAAGTTTCCAGCGATTGACTTTGGCATTGAAAGCCGCGACCAACAAGGCTGGCTAGATATCACCTATCTCGATAACGATTTGCGAATTGGGCGCGGTAATGAAGGAAGCGTCTTTGTACTCACAAAACGATGAAAAACAAACCGCAATACATCTAAAATCGAAATTCCCAAATGCTATCACTGCTTACTCCCATATCCCAAGGGCAGCTAAACCTGCTAGAAACCTGCCCTCGTAAGTTCCAACACGTTTACTTTGACCAGCTAGGAACACCTGTTTCTCCAGAACAACAAGAACGCCTCACCTGGGGAAGTCGATTTCACCTCGTGATGCAACAACGGGAACTGGGATTGCCAGTAGAATCGCTGGTTGAAGAAGATGCTCAACTCCAACATTGGGTTACCGCTTTGGTGGATGCAGCTTCGGATGTTTTGACCCCTAACCCTCAAACCTTTCGGGACTCAGAACATTGCCGTACGCTAAATTTCCAAGGTTATTTGCTAACGGTTATCTATGACTTATTAATTGAAGACGAGAATAGCGCCCAAATTCTCGACTGGAAGACTTATCCTCAACCCAAAGACCGTCGCCGGTTAGCTAAAGATTGGCAGACACGCTTGTATCTTTTTGTTTTGGCAGAGACAAGCGATTATTTAGCCCCACAAATGTCGATGACTTACTGGTTCGTCAAGTCCCAACCCCGTCCGCAAAGCCTTAAGTTTACCTACAGCGAGGCACAACACGAGAAAACAAAACAGGATTTAAGTAAGTTATTGACTCAGCTAACGGAGTGGCTGCAACGCTACCAAGAGGACGGCATTCCTTTTCCTCAAGTAGTACCCTCTACTGCTCAATGTGGCGACTGTACCTTTAGGGTTCGTTGTCAGCGGACTTCGGAAAGCTCGATGAGTAGTAAAGAGTTGCTGCCAAGCTTGGCTGACATCCAAGAAGTTTCACTTTGACAATTAAGCACTCGCCACCTCAAACGTAGTCAAGAGACGAGGTGTAGTTTTGGGAAGTGGGCATTCTTCTCTATAAATCTCTTTGATGAATCCGGATAGTAGTGACTGAGTTTGTAAGTCTTAGTATGCGTCTCCAAAATAGATAGGCAATCAGGTCTTTCACGGTTAGCTGGTTTGAGGATAGGCTACCTCTTTCCCAGCTTAGTGTGGTCATCCCTAATGTAGGAGTATCTCTACAGCGCGGACACTCCTGAATACCAGGATTTAAGCTCTACCTCTTCTTATACAGCTCCCACTCAAATGGGAGGCTGGCAATGTCATCTTTGTCTAAAACTTCACTGGATGTAACCCCAATGATTAAAATTAACATTTGGGTCGTTTTTTGTTTGTATCTGATTTACGCTCTCATTAGTGCAATACTTTTTTTGATGACATCAAGTGGGTGGATGGCAATCTTTTACTATCTAGGATTTGCCAGCTTATTTTATATCGCCAGTTCGAGCTTGTTATTCCTACGGGCTGCTTTTCGCACGCGCCGTAAGCGAACAAAAGTTAAACTGAATGGAGCTTTTTTCCTCAGAGTAGTCGCTCTTCAAGTATTCGTTGTTTTGTTTAATTACAGAACTTGTGGCGATACTATGTGCTCTCAGGGGTATCTGCCAACTCTCTTGGAAGATACCAGTATTCCTATATTGTTTACACCACCTTTTGTTGTAGTCATGTTCGCTCTACTTTTCTACATGGGTTTGTTGTGGTTGTTCTTAGTCGATGTTGGTTAAAGCTCTTCAGAGGCTTTAGGGAATCTCCTTAATAAAGCTGGGAATTGAGCTGATAAAAAATGACAAATAACTAACCATTCAGCTACTACGGCTGAAAAACACAGCCGCCATAATAATTAGACCCAAAAGTGATAGCGGAACCCAAAGATTAGAAAGTTCTATCATTTGATGTTTTTTATTGTTACCATCCTATTTAGTCATTAATAATATTTATCAACTATAGCTAGAATGTAAACTAAGTTTTATTGGAGAGTTAATGATGACCTTTCCAGACTTAGTGACTTGGCTACAAGAACGAACTGCCTTCGGTATTCTTCCAGCCGAGGTATTGAATGCGATCGCACAAGTCATGGAAGAACGAGTGGTGCCAGCCAACACGCGATTGGTTCAAGAAGACACGCCTGTGGAAAATCTCTATATTCTCCAACAAGGGCAACTAGAAAGCGATCGCACTAACCAAACTACTATGGCCTGGGCAGTCAGTTGGCTTCCTGGAGCCATCATTCATTTACAAGAACTACTATTTAACCAGCACGCTCAAAGAACAGCAAGAACCATCAGTGAGTGTCACTTATGGGTAGTGCCTGCCGAAAAATTTCGAGAATTAACCACTCAATACCCCGAAATTTCCCAAGCCTTCTCGCCGCAACTCGCCGCTGAACTGGCAAAACTGTCTTCCCAGTTGAGCTACGAACAAGAGCGTCAAACCATCCTACGATCGTATCTAGTCAACCGAGCAAGACGCGGCATCGTCGGTAAAAGCCGCTATGCCGTGCGGCTGCGGCAGCAAATTAAAAAAGCCGCAGAAGACCGCAAATCAGCTCTAATCTTTGGCGAACCTGGACTAGAAAAAGACAACATAGCGGCTTTGATTCACTTTGGTTCCCCCTATCGACGCGAACCGATCATAAAAGTCGATTGCAGCACCATGCAGGCGAGTGGTGCAGAACTATTCGGTCGCGCTACTGGCAAACCAGGGTTGATCGAATCCCTCGGACAGGGGACGTTGATTCTCAACAACATTCAAGAACTGCCCCCCGAACTAATGCCAACTCTGGCGAAATTGCTAGAAACTGGCACTTACACACCTGTCAGCCGTCCGGACGAAGCGCCTGCCAAACCTCGCGATTGTCAGGCACATATCGTCATGGTTTCTGAAAAAACCCTGCCAGCGATCGAACGCTGGGTTACTCATCTTATTAAAGTGCCGCCACTGCGGGTGCGGAAAGCCGACATTAGCGCTCAGATGGATTATTACATCAGCCTCCTGTGTCGAGCCAGAGGAATTCCCCAACCCCATGTCACTCCAGAAGCACTCCGCCAGTTACAAGCCTATGATTTTCCCGGCAATTTGAGAGAATTGCAAAATCTCGTAGAAAGAGCGATCGTTCAATCTGGGGGTGCGAAAGAACTCACCGAAGAAATTGTTTGGCCTTCCCAAAGTAAGAAAAAACAATTTCGCTTTAATCTTCTGAATGCTTATCCTGGCTTCCGACGCTTATTGCGAAGTGACTGGTGGCCCGATCGCATTAATTACGGCTTCACGTTATGGTTTTTTGCGTTAGTCGTAATTATTGGATTTGTTGGGCCGCAAAATCGCCAGGAAAATTTTACGTTAAATATGTTTTGGGCGTGGTGGTGGCCTTTAATTCTAGTGGGCTTTCCCTTTGTAGGACGCCTTTGGTGTGCGTTTTGTCCCTTCATGATTTATGGGGAAGTGACCCAAAAGCTTTCCCTGTGGCTTTGGCCGCGTCAGCTTAAGCGTTGGCCTAGAGAGTCGGCGGAGAAGTGGGGAGGATGGTTTTTGTTTGGCTTATTTACCCTAATTTTCTTGTGGGAAGAACTTTGGGATTTAGAGAACACTGCCTACCTTTCCACTTGTTTAC
>JALYGX010000046.1 GCA_030776905.1 Cyanobacteriota bacterium
CTTGGGGTTCCTACTGGAGTTGGGACCCGAAAGAAACTTGGGCATTAATTACCTGGCTAGTTTTTGCCGCCTATCTCCATGCTCGGATTACTCGTGGCTGGCAAGGACGGCGACCAGCAATTTTGGCCGCAACAGGATTTGTAGTAGTCTGGATTTGCTATCTTGGGGTGAATCTACTGGGTAAAGGATTACATTCCTACGGCTGGTTTTTCTAAGAATTTAAGGTAGCGGTAGTGAGCAAACGGCTCTTTATATCGCTCCTATAACAGATGCCAGTTGTTAGCCCAAACTGAATACTGATTGAAAAGAAAACTATAAAGTTAATCGGGGAAAATTGGCGTGGATAATCACTTCGAGCCGCTCGCCATTGGTGAAGTTTTGTCAGTTGATGAGTCTGCTCAAATTTTTATTGGGCATCACACCTTCAGAGTTGATGAATTCGCCGACGCTATCCAAAAGCAACTACAATCCGTCGATGGATGGACGAAAGAAAAAGATGCCTGGTTTAGTGAAGATGGTATTCCTTGTGAGGTTCTGAGATTTAGTGCCAATGGCTGGCAAAAAGGCAAGGTGCGAATCCACCTGGAATTTTGTCCTCAAGACTTTGAGGATAAGCCTAAAGAGACATCAGCAAGCGTTGCCAACGCCTCATCTCCATCAGTACTGGTAGACAGCTCAGATGATCTAGACCTGGGAGACTCCCTGCTAGACAGCTCAGATGATCTAGACCTGGAAGAGTCGCCCTTTGCGATGAAGGATGAGCTAGTTTCAGAAGACTTCTCGATCAGCGTAGAGCCTGAGTTAGATCTAGGCACATCATCAGCTACTGCTTTTGACCAAGAGGGAGAAGCCCCCACGGCTATCTTTGTTGAAATGGAGCGAGAAGTCATCATCCTTCCTGGGAATGAATTCGAGATGGCTCCGGTGTCAAGCCACTTAGACGATGACCTCGATTTAGGACAAATCTCCCAAAGTATTGAGCACGAGCTAGAGCTTGTAGAGGCACCGATGCCAACTGAGGAAGAAATGCTGGATTTGGGAGCAATGTCTCTAGACAGCAATGATGACCTAGATTTTGGTGAAATGTCTGGTGGTAGTGATGAGGATTTTGAGTTTGGGGAAATATCGACAAATACTGATGACGATCTAGATTTTGGTGAAATATCTGGTAGTGAGGACGATTTTCAGTTTGAAGACCTCTCTTTGAATAATGAAACGGAAGGCAACGAAAATGACTCGCTACTGGATGATGTCTGGCAAGACATTAACCAGGCAAGCTGGCAAAACAATCATTAATCGGAGATTGATAGGGGCGATCGCTCCCATTTGGCTCAAAATGATGTTTTGTCTGTAGAGCAAGCAGAACAGGGTTGGGTTGTATTATTGCCCTAATGATCCGAAATCACCACTAGTCGATACTCGCCAAAGCCTCCAAGCGGATAACAGTTAACCGCCGCTTGTTCAACGATGTCTAACCGCTCTAGCTGGACACCTCTTCATGCACGGCTACACCAAACACTGCGGCAACGACGACTATTGCCGCAACAGCACCGCGTGTTAATAGGAGTCTCTGGCGGACAAGATTCTCTCTGCCTGACAAAACTGCTGTTAGATTTGCAAGGTAAGTGGGGATGGCAGCTAGCGATCGCTCACTGCGACCATCGTTGGCAGCTAGATGCTGGTTTAGCGAGTCACGTTCAACAAATTGCCCAAACTTGGGCACTTCCCTTTTATCTGCAAATAGCCCCTGAGGTAACCAGGAGTGAGGCAGCAGCGCGGCAATGGCGCTACCAATCTTTGATTGAGATTGCTCAATATCATGGCTACCAAGACGTTGTTACAGGGCATACAAAGAGCGATCGCGCAGAAACTACCCTCTACAACTTGATTCGAGGTGCGGGTACTGATGGTTTACAAGCCCTTACCTGGCAACGTCCTCTTGCCACCGGACTACAGCTAGTGCGCCCGCTTCTGGAAGTTACTCGTGCTGAAACATTTCAGTTCTGCCAAGAGCAGCACCTACCGATTTGGGACGATGCCTACAATCAAGACCTCAAATTTGCTCGTAATCGCATTCGTCAGGAACTCCTGCCCTACTTACAAATTCATTTCAATCCACAAGTTGAGACGGCTTTAGCCCAAACGGCGGAACTGCTCCGAGCAGATGTGGAGTATTTGGAGAATTGTGCCCATCAGCTACGACAGCAAGCGATGGCAACAGTCAATGGGGAACAAGACGGTGAGATGACAACACAGGGGGAGGACTGTTCTCCCCCCCCTAGGCTGAATCGCTCGGTCTTGCAGCAGGCATCCCTCTCGTTGCAACGTCGCGTAATTCGACAATTTCTCAAGGATGCTCAAAAATCGGCTCCTAGCTTTGAACAAATCGAAGCGGTAGCTGTCCTAATTACCGCTCCCAACCGCTCTCGAACCTCATCTTTCCCAACTGGAGCGATCGCTGAAGTCGAAGGCAACTGGATTACCCTTCGGGCAACCCAGAAGTAAGCAACTCGGTGTTTTATTTGTTGTTGCTTGTTTGTTACCAATCCCTAACAACTAACCCATCAAGAGGTGACGAACTCTGGAGATTGGATCAAGCTACTAATGGTTTGCTGCATTTCAGCGATCGCTTGTAGTTGATAATCACCGGTTTCTTGAATTTGATTGAGGGCATGTGCGATCGCATCTAATGTCTGCCGAATTTCATTCAGACCTTCTTGCCTGGGTTGTAGCGTTTCTTGATAAAGATTCACCTGACCCCAAAGTTGAGCAAGAGACTCCCTCATTGACTGCCAGTGCTGCTCCAAGCTTTGCAGCTCTCGTAGCTTCGACTCCTGTTCCCCCCCTTGATGCCGAATCATCTCCTCGGCTTGGCTGATGCTGCGACGCATCTGCTCGATCTGACTTTCCAGTTTTTGCACTTCCTCTGCCTGCTGCTGCCGTTGTGCTTCTAGCTGGTTCAAAACTGGCCCTAGATCAATTTTCTGGTTATCTGAGCTATTGTTTTCAACTACTCCTTGCCGACGGCGCAAGACCCGTTGATGCTGATTGAGAATTTCTTCTCGTTCCCGCAGATTCCGACGTTGACCGACGAGGGTTTCATCCAACATCTGATAGCGGTCTTGCTCTTCCTCTAGCTCAGTCTCCAGACCCATCTGGTCGTATTCGCTGGCAGCATTAATCTTTTCTTGTAACTCTTCAACAGCTTGGCGCTGAAACGTCAACTCTTCTTCTTGGTCGTTGACAAAGCGCACGAGCTTTTCCAAGTCTTGCTGCAAATTCTGTACTACCCCCTGTAGCTCACCCAAGGGCATATTTTCCAACGCTTCGATATCAACCTTCTGACTGATGGTGACATCTGCTGAAGTTGCCGCTAGACGAGCAAGTTGCTGGTATAACTCGTCTTGGGTTCGCAGTTGGAGACTTAGCATATGGGCTGACTCTTGCTTGATCTCTAGAGCATTCTGCTGCACCTTCAACTCAGCTTTTGCCTGCTCAAAAGACATCTGTACTTGCTGCAATTCTTGCTTGCGGTTTTGAATTTCCTCGCCTTGCCGATCAACATCTGCTTGTAGCCCAGAAGCTTGCCCTTGTTGTTGCTCCAACTCCTGCCACTGGCTGTCTAGTACTGACTGCTGAGTATTAACTACTTCAAACGCTAGATTTAGCTGTTCCCGCACCGTGTCTGTGGGGGCAACAGCTCCGGATAGGCGCTCTAGCAATTCCTGAATCACTGCGGCTTGGTTCTCATCTAAGCCAGTGGAGTACTGATACTGAGCTTGTTGTTCCTCCAATCGTCGCTGCTCGCCCCGTAAGTGTTCCCACGCTCCCTCCAATTCTTGGCGGTTGCGCTCAAACTCTTCTCTGAGTCTTGCTATTTCCTCCTGAGTCCCCTCCAGCTCTTGACGTTGCTGCTCTAGCCGTTCAAAGTCTTCCTCCATAGCTTGCATCTGTTCAAGCCTGGATTCCATCTCCATCTCGCGGCGATTGAGTTCTTGACTTTGATAAGTCAAAGACTGCTTCCACTGTTCGATTTCTTCTTCCTGACTTTTCGACTTTTCTACCAGCCGAGAGAAATTTTGCAGCATACTGACCAGCCGTCCCCCTGCTGGCTCGCATCCGCCCTGCACTTGTCGATTCCCGCCCAAGTTAATAATTACCAGGGCACCATCATTCACTTTATTCGTTTCTTCGGGGGGGACAGGAACTGTCTCATCACCAGGCACAGCACTCCAACTCTGGTCAGTTCGCTGACAAGCCAGCAGTTTGAGTTCGGCTTTACCACCGCCGCCCAGTAACCCAGATTTCTGCTTTTGTACTTCTGCTAGATACAGCACACCGATGGTCCTCTTTATGTGTCTTGTGCGCAATCCTCGACTAAACCAACAAAACGCTAGAGTTTAGTCCGTCTATTTAATCCAGTTTATGAAGACCACATTGCCAAAACAAGAAAGCATCTTCCGTTGAGTAACTCTCGCTTGATGACTTGGCATCTGTTCCAATTCATTATATTTTTTACAAAAAGGTTACATTTTTTAACGTCCATCCGTTCCTTGTGTCCCGCTCTATTGCCTACCAATGATAAAGCCAAGGAGGGAGAACACTGACCGAACTAGTACCTTGCTGAACTGGAGCTATGTCCCTATTTTGGCGTAGGTTCTATGTAGCCTCTATAAGGTTCATCCTAACCTGTTCTTACTCAGTTTAGGAAGCAGTTCTACCAACCGACAGCCAAGGAGCGACGGCTATGCTATCTCCCCTGAAGGATGAAGGGCAGTTGGCTTGGGGAAGGAACGGCAACAGACGTTGACTCTATCCGCAATGTCAAATCTTAAATTAGACTAAATGTATTGGAATTCCGCTGCTGAGTGTATAAACTAAGGCACTTGCTTGTGAGTTAGCTCTGGGCTGTTAGACCATGCTAATTTCAAAGTTTAGCATTGCTTCGTTTAAAGGCAGCGGGAGAAAATTACCTTGACAGTGACGAGTTGCTTTCAACCCTTGCAGAAGGCAGCGTGCGGTGTCTTTTACAGATACAGCTTCCTCTCGGTGTCTTTAAACGGTACAAAGACCCATGAAGTCAGTCTACAGTTGAGCAGCGATGTTGCAAACAGCGGTTACTTGGATACTGAGACTGCCCGCTTTATCTGAGGGGTATCTTCACTTGCTGAATACAGCAGTAGCAGGGGGGTATCTTCACTTGCTGAATACAGCAGTAGCAGCAGACCTCGAAAAACTGTAAAAATCTCAGAAATTGCTATCAGTTTACAGGCATCTAGAAAACAATGGGCAGTAAGATTATCAGGTCGAGCGAAAGGTTTTTAGGAGTACGTTTTCATTAAATGCAGGGAACGTTGAACGAAATTGATATCCGCAGCATCCTGCAACTGATCGAGCTAGGTCAGCGAACAGGTGAACTGTTGGTTGAAGCCTACAGCTCCCACGCTAATAGCACAGGTGGTGAGACAGGTAACAAGGGCTTTGGGTTTAGTCGTCCCTATCAGGAAGGCAGAGCCAGAAGAAGTCCGGGACCTTTTTGGCTTGTCTTCTTCCTCAACGGACAAATTGCCTATGCGGCTGACGGTGGAGGCAGTTTATCCCGTCTGCGCGACTATTTGCGACGTTATAAAGCCAATACCGCTTTAGATAATCTTGAACTTCCGTCAATCTCTTCGATAAACGCGCCAGAGTACGGCTACCTGTGGGCACTACTGGAAAACCATGTCCTGACCCCAGCGCAAGGACGCAGCATTATTCAAAGCATGGTGTGCGAAACACTCTTTGACCTTTTGAGCTTGCACAATGGATATTTTGTCTTTGAGGTTAGTCCAGCGCTGGCTCCACAACTAACAACACTGGAAATCGCCCCTCTCGTTACAAAAATTATGAAGCAGGTGCAGGAGTGGAAGCAATTTCATCCCCATATCCAGTCTCCTAATCAGTGTCCAATAATCGCCGATGAGGTGCAGCTACGTACCTCCCTTCCAGAAAAGGCTTTCAGAACGCTAAATCAATGGGCAGATGGCAAAACATCCCTGCGTCAGCTTGCCCGCTATCTAAATCGTGACATTCTCACCGTAGCTAGGGCAATTTATCCTTACGTACGAAAGGGTTGGGTTCAATTGTTGCCTTCGACTACCCAAGAGACACTCACCATTCGACGCGAACGGGAACTTCAGCCAGTTACCCAAGTTCCTCGTATTATCTGTATTGATGATGACTTAGCGATCGGAAAGACCGTCGAGTATACCCTACAAGCTAAGGGATATAAAGTTACAGCGATTCAGAATCCGCTGGAAGCTCTAACCCTCGTCTTCCAAATCAAGCCGGATCTAATTCTCTGCGACCTCGCCATGCCGGAACTGGATGGATACGAGCTTTGTGGAATGCTACGGAAGTCTACGGCTTTTCGGCAGACCCCAATTATTATGCTGACGGGCAAAGATGGCTTTATAGACCGGGTTAGAGCCCGGATGGTAGGGGCAACAGACTATCTGACCAAACCGTTTGGAGCGAGTGAGTTATTGATGCTATTGGAAAGATATATTGGTCCGGGTGATTTACAAAGGAGCCAAAATGATGGTTCTATCAGCAATACCTCCAATGAGACAGAGGAAACCGATATCACTAAATCTGCTTCTGCGTGAAGTAGATGACTATGTAACACCCCAATACGCTCTGTAGTGTTACCTCAAAAGTAATAGCGCAAGATTTTGAAGATGTCGCTTAATGATTAAAGGAGGATGAGGGATACTTTAATCATTACTAGGTTGAAGCATGAAGTCTAGGGTCAGGTTTGGAGTTCACCCCAATCATCGGTGAGTCAGGTAGGGAGTTATGAGTACAGTTCTGGTCGTAGAAGATAGCCTTGCACAACGGCAGATGATCTCAGACCTCCTTAAAGGAAGTGGGTTGACGGTCACCGTAGCGAGCGATGGTGTGGAAGCCTTAGAACACATTCAGCGGTCTAGCCCTGATGTGGTGGTATTGGATATCGTGATGCCCCGTATGAATGGTTATGAGGTTTGCCGCCGTCTTAAAGCTGATCCAAAAACTCAGCATGTGCCAGTGGTAATGTGTTCTTCAAAAGGTGAAGAATTTGACCGCTATTGGGGCATGAAGCAAGGGGCGGATGCTTATATTGCCAAACCTTTTCAGCCAACAGAGCTGATTGGGACGGTTAAACAGCTTCTTAGAGGATAGGTATATAGGTATTTAAGGGAATGGTTGGTAACCCAGACTTTCTAACTGGCAGCGGTCAAGATCAAGCCCCAGAATTTCAGGAACTGGAAAGCCCTGAAGGTGAACTACACTTAAGGTTTTACGTTCCTTCTGGTAATGAATTTGCCCTGCCGGCAACTGGTATTAAAGAAGTAATCTCTCAGCCGCCAGACCGGATCACTGCAATTCCCAATGCTTCTCCATTACTGTTAGGGACAATAAATATTCGAGGGCGAGTGATTTGGGTGTCAGATCTCGGTCAATTTCTGGGAGATACAAGCGTGTTGAATACAGATCGACCGGAAATTCCGATCATTGCTGTCGAAGACCAAGACACTATGCTGGGATTAGCGATTGACCGACTTGGGGAGATGGACTGGCTCGATGTTGAGCAGATGCAGCTGCCGACAAATGTTCCGGATAGTATGGCACCCTATTTGCTAGGCGAATGGTTGTTAGATAAAGAGTCTACTCAAGTTCTACGACTGCTAAATCAGGTGGAAATTCTACGTTCGGCGCGGTGGGCAGCATGAAATTAAATTAATGTAATGGGAAAAAGATAGCAATTGGTTGGTAGTTGTTTGCTGTTTGTTATTAGTTATTTGTGATAACGAATGACCAGCAACTAATAATCAATAATCAATTACTTTTTTCCTAAAGAGCAGCGGGAGGAGGCAAATGGCATCAGGTACGGATTACGCACAGGAATATGGACAAGCGGAAAAGGCCTATATGCAGGGCAACTACCAAGAGGCCGCCGCGATATGTAACCGATTGATTGAGGATTTTCCGGACGACCCAAGCGTGCGTCTACTGCGGGGTCATATCTACTGCTACGGGCTACAGCAGTACGATGTAGCGCGGGAACAGTACGAATTGGTGCTGAACCTGACTTCTGAACCGGATTTTATTAACTATGCCAACAATGGTTTAGAGTATGCCAATCAATTTCCAAGCGGCGCAGATTCAAGTCCTCAAGTGGGGTCGCTAGACGATTTTGACGGTGATTACCACGATTTTGGTGAGGTCGATGACTTAAATAACGCACCGACTTTTGAAAGTTGGCAAGAACTGGACGATAGCGATCGCTCAGCAGACGATTTTGACCTGGGAAGCCTGGATTTTGATGATGTAGTTGGTGATGATTTTACCCAAGAGTCAGCTTCACCTTTTGGCAATGTAACCGAGGAAGCGGGGCACCCTAGCGCACAAACCTTAGCGGATTTTGGGGCATCTGATGACCCCTTTGGCTACACGGCTGCGTTGGGAGATGATGGTGACGCCTTTGAAACACTACAAACTGGAGAAAGTGACTTTGATCTGGATGCTAGTGGTTATGGCAGTGCCAGCGTAGATGATATAGGGGAAGATTTCTTCTCTGATGCTGCTCAAGACGATACAAACATGACGTTTGTCATTCCCCCTGTGGAGGATTTTGAGGAGACAGTAGCTTATGAAAGAGGTTCAGAAGCGTTTAACCAAGAATCCGAATTTGACGATGACTTGTCAAATCAGGGACTAGAAGCGTTTCCTTACCACAATGAAGGCATGGAGGAGCCGTACAACTCAAGCTACCCGGTGTTTGAGGATGAAACACTGTTGATGGGTTCAGGAAATCTTGATCATACGTTTTCCCCAGATAGAGATGAGTATGGATACGTCAGTGAAGAAGGGGTAACACCTGGTGATCCATTGGCTCAAGACGACGATTTTCCGGATGACCAAACTTTTGACTTGCCCTACGACCAGAATGGGTTTAATAGCCAAGAACACTTTAACTTTGATAATTTTGACGAAACTTTTGGGAATGATACCTTCGCGATGGACGAAGTCACGCCATCAGAAGCCGGAACCTTTTCAGGACTTGACGCACGTCAAAGCGCCAGAGAGGGCTTTCTAGAAGAGTTTGATGTATTTGGTGACGAACTCGGTGCAATCCCTGATTTTTCGGTGGGGGATCGCGACGATATGACACGGGAGAGGGTTGACGAGACAGATTTTGATGTCTTGAGCAACAGGGGAACCGTTCCAGGAGCAACCAATCGCATGGGATTGAGCGATAATGGCGACGCTTTGTCCTTTGGAAACGGCTTGGCCGAGCGAGATAGCTTCAGTTCGCAGGAAGCATCCGGTCCAGCTTATCGCTCTTCGGGTAGTAGCGATGAGATGTTTAGCATCAATACCCCTTCCGAACAAATTCCTGTCTTTAACCAAACCAAAGACACGGAAACTGAACCCGTCGTCAGCGTTGAGCAAGGCATCCTCGCTCCGTACGAAAATGCCCCACTCAAGCAAAAACAGTGGATTAGTGCGATCGCGGCAGGGGTTGTCTCAGCTGTAGCAGTGGCAATGGTGAGCTTCTTGTCGTCGGGGGTCGCCTCCAAAGACAAGCCGGAATTAATTTCCCCTCTGCGCCAGACGGGCGTCTTAATGGCTTTAGCCGCTGGACTCGCGAGTTTTGGAACGACCTTCGCTCTGGGTCGAATCACGACGAAGCAGATTCAGCGCTCAACTACAGACCTGCAAACCCAGTTTGATGCTGTCTCTCAAGGCAACCTCAATGCTAATGCCACGGTGTACTCGGAAGACGAATTCGGTCAGCTAGCAACAGGCTTTAACCAGATGGCTCGCGTGATCTTGACCACGACGAGTGAAGCGCAACGCAAGGCAGAAGAGCAAGAGCAGGCGAAAGAAGACCTGCAACGCCAAGTGATTCGCTTGCTTGATGATGTGGAAGGGGCAGCACGAGGTGACCTAACCGTACAAGCTGAAGTAACCGCCGACGTTTTAGGTGCCGTTGCCGACTCATTTAACCTGACCATTCAAAACCTGCGAGAAATCGTACAACAAGTGAAGCAAGCGGCGCGTCAAGTCACGAAGGGTTCTACCGATAGTGAGTTATTTGCCCGCAGTCTGTCTTCGGATGCCCTACGGCAAGCCGAGGAACTGGCTGTTACCCTCAACTCAGTTCAGGTGATGACCGACTCGATCAATCGGGTGGCTGATAGTGCGCGAGAGGCGGAGGAAGTGGCGCGGACAGCTTCCGTAACCGCCTTGAAAGGAGGCGAAGCCGTGGAACGCACTGTAGCGGGGATTTTGCAAATCCGCGAAACCGTAGCAGAAACGACTCGGAAAGTCAAACGGCTTGCCGAGTCGTCTCAGGAAATTTCCAAGATTGTTGCCTTAATTTCTCAAATTGCCTCCCGAACCAACTTATTGGCACTCAATGCCAGTATTGAGGCAGCAAGAGCTGGGGAAGCGGGTCGAGGTTTTGCGATCGTTGCTGATGAAGTGCGACAGCTCGCTGATCGCGCTGCCAAAGCGTTGAAAGAAATCGAGCAAATCGTATTACAAATCCAGAGCGAAACTGGCTCAGTGATGACAGCAATGGAGGAAGGCACTCAGCAGGTAATTGAAGGCACCAAACGGGCAGAACAAGCAAAGCGTAATCTCGAAGAAATTGTTCAGGTATCGAATCGGATCGACGCTCTTGTGCGTTCCATTGCGGCTGAT
This sequence comes from Cyanobacteriota bacterium, assembly GCA_030776905.1. Lineage (GTDB taxonomy): Bacteria > Cyanobacteriota > Cyanobacteriia > Cyanobacteriales > Coleofasciculaceae > CADCTM01. Next base: position 10,735 of record JALYGX010000046.1, read on the forward strand.
ACCGTAGAGCAAACAGAAACGTCCCGCGCCGTTGCCCAAGTCATGCAGTCTGTGGAACTCACGGCTCAAGAAACCTCTCAGGAAGCCCAACGAGTATCTGGCGCTCTTGGGAACCTCGTGGGTGTGGCGCGAGACCTGCTAACATCCGTTGAACGCTTTCGTGTAGAATCCAATGAAGCTAAATAGGCTCATTCGTCAATAGTCATTAGTCATTGGTTATTTACTCAGGACTAATGACTGATGACTAAGGACTAAAAACAATGAGTGAGACTACTCCGGGTTCCAGCTTGGGGTTGTGGACGCAGCGCTTAGTGTCAGCAATTTTCTTGGGTGGGCAAGTCGTGCTTCATCTAGTCAGTGGCAAGATTCACAGGCGCAATACCCTCGACCAAATGGCAGCGGTGGGCCCAGAATCGCTGATGATTGCTCTGATTACGGCTGGTTTTGTCGGTGCGGTATTTACAATTCAAGTGGCACGAGAGTTTATCAACTTTGGGGCAACTACCGCTGTGGGCGGGGTTCTAGCACTGGCGTTGACCCGCGAACTTGGACCCGTGCTTACCGCTGTGGTTTTAGCAGGGCGCGTTGGCTCGGCGTTTGCTGCAGAAATTGGCACGATGCGAGTCACAGAGCAAATCGACGCGCTTTATATGCTCAAAACTGACCCAATTGACTACCTAGTAATTCCGCGTGTCCTGGCTTGCTGTTTTATGCTGCCGATTTTGACGATTCTCTCGATTATTGTCGGGATGGCTGGAGGAATGGTGGTAGCGTCGAGCCTTTATGGTATTTCTGAGTCTGTGTTTCTTGATTCGGCTCGGAACCTACTGGGAGTTTGGGACTTATTTAGCGCATTGATTAAAGCCGCTTTTTTTGGCTCATTAATTGCCATAATTGGCTGTAACTGGGGATTAACCACAACGGGGGGCGCGAAAGGTGTCGGTCAATCGACCACTACCGCTGTTGTGACGGCTTTGCTAGCAATTTTTATTTCCAACTTTTTCTTATCCTGGCTAATGTTTCAGGGGACTGGCAGTGCGGTTCTCAGCTAACGTTGAGGTCAAGAGGAACTAAGGCAGCCTTCTCCAAAAAGAGAGCGCCTACCCACTCGCTCTTCCCAATCCTCATCTCTGTAGAGCAACGCCGAAGATACAACAAAATCGGCATGAGGTGGAGACGCTTTAGAATGGAATTGTATAATGTGCGTTTATGATAAGGGATTTAAGCAACGTGACTGCTGCTGCCTCTTCTTCTACATCTACACAAACCGTTGAGCTTTCCCCTAGCTACACGCTGCCTTTGGCGTTAATCGTTGCCGCTGTCCCAGTGATGCTCATAAAAATTTGGGTAAGTTTAGCGCTGGCTCTTTTTGGGTTATTCCTAATGTTTCAGGCGGTCACCATCCGTCTAAAATTTACAGAAACGGCGTTGGAGCTTTATCGGTCTGAAACGCTAATCCGCTGTTTCCCCTACCAGGACTGGCAAAATTGGCGAATTTTTTGGACGCCAGTGCCGATTTTGTTTTATTTCAAAGAAATCAAAAGCATCCACTTCCTGCCGATCCTATTTGACCCAAAGATGCTAAAAACTTGCCTGGAACAACGCTGCCCCAGAATCTGAGTCAGTAGCCTTCAAGTCAAGAGTAGAGGAAGGGGTTGTTAGTTGTTAGTTGTTAATTGTTAGATGAATTCAGACGAACCAAAAATCCACGAACAAGAGCAAGAACAACAGCCAGTGGCTGAAGCGTTTGAGGAGCAAGAGCAAGCGCAACAGCTAGTGGTTGAAGTATTTGATGAGCAAGAGCAAGAACAACAGCCACTAGCTGAGGCGTCTGATCGCTTAGAGGAGAAAAGTTCTATCGATGAAGTAGTGGTACAGCTATCTGATGAGGGGGTGGCCGCCCAGCCAAGTGAGCCTTTTCAAGCATCAGAATTGGAAAATTTAGCAGAACAAAGTGCAGAAGTTGCAACAGAGCCTTTTGAGGAAAACACAGTAGTTGCCAATCTCGCTCAAACTGTGGCTGACTTGAGGCTTCAAGAACAGGAGTTGAGGCAAAAAATTGCTGTTCTACAAGAAACTCAGAGCCAAATCCTCTCTAGCCAATTAGCACAAACTCAAGCCGCAGTGGAACGGATGGTGCAAGAGGGGTTGACTGAGCTAGAACAACGCAAGCAGGCGCTGCAAATTGCTGTTGAACAATTGGAACGCCGCCGGGAGCGCATTCGGGCAGAAATGCGTACTAGTTTTGCAGGGGTTTCCCAAGATCTGGCGATTCGGGTGCAGGGTTTTAAAGATTATTTAGTCGGTAGTTTACAAGACTTGGCAAGTGCCGCCGAACAGTTGGATTTAGCTCCGCCTAAGGAATCGCCAAAACCAGAGGTGGAAGCATCGCGCCCACCAGAAAAGACACCAACACCGAAATTTGCCGAACAGGGATTTCAAGAGCAAGCAAGGCAGATTCGTAAAATTCTTGACCAATATCGAACGCTGCCCGATTACTATGGACCACCTTGGCAGCTACGTCGTACCTTTGAACCGATTCACGCCGAACGAGTTTCCAATTGGTTTTTCTCTCAAGGGGGTCGCGGGGCTATCAAAACAATGGGTAGCCGCTTACAAAATGTTTTGGTTGCTTCTGCAACGATTTCCGTATTGCGCACGCTCTATGGCGATCGCTTGCGGACTCTAATTATTGCTAACACGCCGGAACGCTTGGGGGAATGGCGCAGAGGTTTGCAGGACTGCTTGGGTATCTCTAGAGCGGATTTTGGCCCAGAACGGGGTATTGTCTTGTTTGAGGAAGCACCTGCCTTAGTGCAAAAAGCTGATCGCTTGTTAGCTCAAAAGCAGCTACCGCTGATTCTTATCGATGAGACAGAAGACCAGGTTAATCTCTCACTGTTGCAATTTCCCCTTTGGCTGGCTTTTGCTCCCGACCCTCAACAGATGTCCACCTATCAGTATTAAATGGGGAATGGGAGATTCAAACTTCCATAAACTTCTGAATCCAAACTATTCCCAGCCTATACAGCAGCGTTCAAAGTACCAACATAGCTTCAGTAGCTCTAAAAACCTCCCCTGCTTCCCCTGCTATCTGTGCAATGACAAATGATTAATGATGAGGAACGCTAATGGTACTTGAGTTGACGTTGAGTGGGCTATTGTTGATTGCCGCTTATTTACTAGGTTCGTTTCCTACGGGTTATCTAGCCGCATGGCTGCTGAAGGGAATCGATATTCGGGAGCAAGGGTCTGGTTCCACCGGGGCAACGAACGTTCTGAGGACGCTGGGAAAGGGACCAGCACTGGTGGTTTTATTAATTGATGCGTTGAAAGGGGTCGGTGCGATCGCTCTTGTAAATGGCTTCTATGTCCTTACAGAGACACAGAGGATTCCCACTACCTGGCAACCTTGGTTAGTGGCTTTAGCCGCCTTTGCTGCCGTACTAGGACA
>JALYGX010000047.1 GCA_030776905.1 Cyanobacteriota bacterium
TCAAAGGAAAAAAGTGGCGGCTCGGAATCAAGGCACAAAAACGCTTAAACAAGAATTAGAAAAAGGTTCAACGAATGCTTTATTAGTCCCTCAAGTAGGAAATCCTGAGGTAGGGCATCAATATAGAACACAGTGGAGTACAACCCTGAATTTAGTGTATGGAAAATCTTCTCTAGCGGCTGAGTTTTTATCAAAAAGTGCCGGACTTTTCCATGTTGAATCGGGTCAATTTACAATGAATGTTACTGTAGAGGTTTTGTCAGAAGGTCTGAAAGTGTTCAGGTCACAGATTAAACAACCTGTTCTCAATGAGTGTTTTTCTCTTGGATTTGGCAAACCTGTGAAAGTGATGTTCCGTCTGCCCACAACACTGATGAACTCTAGTCATTAGTCCCCTATCTTACCTAGAGAGTTGAGGTTACATTAACATGAGGTCTGCTGTTTTAAGGCATATTATAAATGGAGAAGAAGTCACCACCTCACCATGAGAGAACTAATCGAGGCAATTGCCACGCTGCACGTCATCAACGGCTTGAGTTGGAAAACCTCACCGATTCTCAATAAGCCCATTTCTTCCAGCCAGCGCCGGATGGCTCAACGTCCCATCCTCACTAGCTTCTAATTCTGTGTCTCCCACTTGACGAAAGTGTTCAAACATCAAATACTTAAAGCTTTGCTTTAAGTGATGGTGTGGGTATAGGGTGAAGGTCAAGGGGAATGGGCGTGCCAAAGTTTTGTCACAGGCAGAACTCGACCGATTGTTTGAGCGTGGGTTGAGCACTCCTCGTGATAAATTACTGTTTGCGATCGCATATTACTGCGCTTGTCGCGTCAGTGAAGTCCTGGCGCTGACAACTGACGATATTGTGGATGGTGTCGTTACTTTACGCCGAGCGACCACCAAGGGGAAGTCAGGTACGCGCACCTTGCCGATGCACCCAAAACTTATGGAGTATTTGGAACAGTACAATCCGCCACCGGGGTTATTGTTTCCTGGACGCAGCGGGGAGAAACCATTAACGAGGGCAATGGTTGATCTAATTCTCAAGGCAGCTTGTAAACGGGTGCGGATTAGGGGAGCCAGTACTCATTCCTTTAGGAGAACGGCACTAACCAACTTGAGTAATGCCAACGTACCGATAAGGGTGATTCAGGAAGTGTCGGGGCATAAATCCCTGACGGCACTTCAGCGTTATTTAGAGGTTAAGCCCTCTCAGGTGGAAGCGGCGATCGCGCTGCTAGTGTGATGCCAATAAATCGAGCAATCTCACGAGGATTGAAACTGAGCAGATTACCTCCATCCCCGAACTCCAGCGCGTCATTGACCACTGGGAAGACGAATGTGTAGCCAATCCCGATTCGGCGCGGCACTACTGGCTGAGAAAATCGACTGATGAGATACGAGCGCTGGGCTATTGATTTTTGGCTTATGCCAATTCATCTAATTTGAAGAGTTCCTTGAGACGGGCTAGGCGAGCTTACCTCTTCTTTTTAAACCTGACAGATGTTTTCTCGTATTTTCCGATTCCTAATAAGGCAGCAATCATTATCAATAAGCCGCAACTGGCACATGGGCATCTTGCGGGTGAGAACGAGACAATAAGGGTTGTAGGGGCTTACACTGTCACACTGCAATATGAGCCGACACTATTGATTGATTAACGTGACAGTGCTATTTGGATGTATTGCCATTTAATATTAAAAAAATTTTCTGAATTTCTGGTTTGACTCTCCACCCCACTAGAGGGTTTAGGATGGCTTTAGTTTCTCAAAAACTACTAGCTCGGAAAAGATAAAGGAGAGTAAAGAATGAGCATGACTACAAGCGTTAAGACAGTATTGGGCACAGTGATCGCTAGTCTGACATTGCTAACGTTGGTGGCTAGTCCATCACTAGCAGACACTCACCAGAAAACTGTGACACCTACGACGGCTTCCAGTTCCACAAACGAGGCACAACCAACTCAACAGGAGACGAGCCAAATCATAGGGCAAACAAACCAGACGCCACAGGAGCAAAAACAAATGGGATGCAGCTGTTGCAGAAACATGATGAATAATATGCAGGGAATGATGAACAATATGTCTGGGATGATGAACAATATGCCTGGGATGGGGGACCAAAACCGTTAATACCTAATACGGCTTTGAGTAATCGCACGGAGAGAAGCACGTATTTACCTAGAAAGTCGCCAAAAACCTGGAAAGGTCGGAGAACTCTCGCCGCTACTACTAGTAAAGCCATTGCTATGGGAGCCATCTCATAATAATTGAACTGAGGAACGCAAGGCATTCGCTTTCAAAACCTCAGTTCGCTACTCCAGAAATATACAGCCGCAAGCCTCGCTCAATGAGAGCGAGGTATTGCAGGACTACCCTATCACTAACAGTCGGTTGGCGATGGCTTGACCCGTTGTCTCCTGCTGTTCGTTAGCCTTCAAGAAATCATCCAATCATATTGCTGCCAACAAGATAGTACATCTCTAGAAAGAGAAATTTGTTCTGAGCGACCCGATGAAAACATCGTCGTTCTCACTGGTTTGAAAAAGAGCGGGTTGCCACTTCAGCCCAGTTGTCATCGAGATATTATCCGTCACTGCATATTTGTAGGAAGCCTCGACGTACAGATTCTCATCTCGACTCGGAATCCCAACAGATGAATTATTAATCTCAAGCCCCTTCAACGTCGGCTCTACACCTACAGTGAGGATGCCCAGATTACCTTCGTTTCCTAGATCCAGGAAGCCAAGAGTGACAGCATAGTTCCAAATCTCAGCTTCACCCAAGTTAACCAGACGGGCGTGCGTGAAGCCAACCCAGCCGCCAATAATAAACCTTTCGCTGACTCTGTAGGACGCTTCAATACCATACGAGTCACTCTCAATCCCCTCCGACGCCGTAACGAGATTGCCCAGGTAACCACCAGCCGATGGTAAATTCAAGTTACCCGTTCGGGTGAAGCCATGAACGTAAGTTAATCCTAGCTCGAATCGAGCGCTGGGCTGGAAGACTAGCTGTCCAAGAGCTGAGTAGTTGCCGTTAAACAAACCTGCTCCTGCATCGGGATTATTAGAGCTTCTAGCTATATAACCTAAATCGACTTGAAAAGCGTCGCTTATATTGTAAGTCAACCCAATACCAGCCCCATTTCCACCAATGCCATAGATAGGGCTGCTTCGGTATTCGGTAATCTTACTAGCATACAGAGAATGCCTCCCCCCAGCAGCAAAGATGTTAACTGCTGCATTGTTGCCAACTGGGAATCTGTAATCTAAGAGGGATAGCCCAACTGCGTTACGGTTTGGCTCGCTATCGGGTTGTCCATCATCATCATCATCACCGGAAATATCTTCCTCATCGAAAATTCCATCATCTCTGTCCCTCTCCTCATCCAACAAACCCTCATCTGAAGCGACCGAATCTAGTGGTTCAGGTGAAATCAAAGAGGTAGAATTGGATGCCTTCAGGCGAATTCTTAAGCTATCTTGACCAAAAAAGCTGGTCAGGAAATCGAGATTCAGACCATAGTTTAAGACAGTATTCGCGTTGGCATCGATGATGTCAGACGGCTTACTAGTGTTGATAACATTTTCTCCGCCAAAGGAATCGCGCACCACAAAACTAGCGGAGCTACTCAGCTTAGTTGTGGGGGAGAACTGATTAGCTTCCAGTTGAGCTGTGCGAGTTTCTAGGGCATCTACTCGACCTCGCAGGGTAGTCAGTTCTGCTGCAAATTCTTGTTGCAACCGTTGCAGGGTGGCGAAATCTTCTTTGGTAGCCAAGTTGTTAGTAACTGACGCAAATAGTTGGTTCAGGCGCTCTAGACAAGCGTTCAAACCAGCGGCAAACTCATAGCGAGTCATGGCGTGATCGCCTCGGAAGGTGCCATCCGAATACCCAGCAATGCAGCCGTAGCGCTCAACTAAGTTTTGCAAGGCTTGAAAAGTCCAATCAGTTGGTTGAACATCGGACAGTTGAGAAACAGAGTTTACTTGAGCCATAGGCTCCACTTCGCTGGCGGCTAGCGGGTCACTTTCAGAAGTCATAAACCCAGCCTCGGAGAGTCCAGAGTCAGACATCGGACTCCCAAACCCAGACACCGGACTCACAGATTCCTCAGTAGCTTCGGTCAGTTTCAGAGTCTCTGGACGAGAAGCACCAAGAGCGGCAAAAGCCGATGTTGAAGCCAGGAAGATAGCTGCAACAATTGCCGGACTCATTCGCACAACTAGAAGCGAAACTTGGGACATTTTTCTTTAAAGCCTCACACCTAATAGACATCTCCGATAATTAATCTGAAAGCCTTGCATCAAGCTGATTGAAGCTTAATTTCCGGAGATGTCTATTAGTTAACGAGTTAAGCTTAAGGCGATCTCGCCTATGCAAGCCACTAGGAGGAGAAGTAAAATACCGAATTCCGTAACTTCCCGACAGGGGGAGAAGGGTCAGCGTACCCCTTAACTTGGGCTAGCAGTTTTCCAGCCAGAGCGAGCGCTTCGACAACTGCAACGAGACTACCCGGATTCACCGTTCCTTTTTGTTAGTGAGCGGGGTGGACAAATGACTGCTGATGCGGCGAGGAAGGTGATCGTCAGAGCCGGGGAACTGGCAGACCTATCTTTAGATGCAGTGCGCCAAGGTCTACGAGCCGGATTTAACTCAAAACCGTTGAAACTAGGGTCTGTTGCGCTAAGTCTTTACAATTGGCTCGAACAATATGCACCAGTAAAACTAAATGGGATTCAACTATATAACTCTTATGTTCCTTTCAGTTGGGATTTGTGACCCCTCCTTTCCAGTCGCCAGATGGCAGAGGGCAGATGGCAGAGGGACAAATCCCTTCTGCCGTCTGCCCTCTGCCATCTGCCTTTTCTTGTTCAC
>JALYGX010000048.1 GCA_030776905.1 Cyanobacteriota bacterium
ATGATCAGCTTGGGAGGGAGCGACTTGCCCTTCTTCTTGGCTTTGGGAGTTCCGGTTTGTAGGTTCGTGAGACTTTCGTCTTCTTTCGGGGGAGCAGTAGATTGTGACATGGCTTATAGCTTATTGGGACTGAAGTTGAGTCAAGATGCACCGGTTATTTAAGGCTGATGCCTCGACCATTGAGCTGAAATACACCTTTATCAGTTTTTTAGTGGTCTGCGGCTAGCTCACAAACATTTTGACGTTTAACTGCATAAGTTTCCTTGGTTCAAGAGATAGGTCTATAGGACATCTAACAGCAATTAAGGAAATTACTGCTATGGCAATTCTCAATGGAACCTCCCTCAACGATAGCCTCCTCGGTGGACAAGCCGATGACACCCTTAATGCCAGTGTTGGCAATGACACCCTTGATGGTGGCGCTGGATTTGATACCGCAGACTATAGTGGTCTGAGTCAGGCGATTACTGCCTTACCCCGAGGGGGTCTGCTTAAAGGTAGTCTTGGTACTGACTCTCTGTTCAGCATTGAGCGGATTGTCGGAGCCGTAGGTCAAGCTAATACCATTGATAGTTCCAGTAGCACGGGAGGGGCATCCTTGAAGGTCAACCTCGCCGGAAATAGTGTCACCGTTAATGGTATTCCTGGCATTGGTTCGCAGTTGATTACTGTCGAGAACTTCGTCAATGTGATAGCCACATCAAACGGCGACACAATTACTGGCAACAGCCGTAACAATATCCTCGACGGTCGTGCTGGTAATGATACTCTCAACGGCGGATGGGGTAATGACACCCTTTTGGGTGGAGATGGCAATGACTTTCTGGATGGCGGCAGGGGTAATGACTCCATGTCTGGCGGTACGGGAAATGACATTTATACTGTTGACAGCCGTTTCGACAGGATTAGTGAAAGCCTTAATGCAGGAACCGATGCAGTCAAGGCATCCATCAGCTACATCCTAGGTGCTAATGTAGAGAACCTGACTCTCACTGACAGCGCTAACCTCAGTGGGACAGGCAACAGTCTCAACAACGCCATCAGGGGTAATGCTGGTAACAATACTTTGTTTGGTGCGGCAGGCAACGATAGCTTAATTGGTGGAGATGGCAACGATATCTTAATTGGTGGGGCTGGCAACGATAGCCTATCTGGCGGTAATGGTAGCGATCGCCTTAATGGGTATTCAACGGGCTTAAGGGGTGGTCCGCAATCTGACAGGTTATCAGGTGGAGCCGGAAGCGACTATTTCATCCTTGGTGGCACTTCGGGCGTCTCCTACCAAGGGCTGGGCTATGCCACTATTACCGACTGGGATGCATCATCTGATTTCATCGAAGTCCGTGGCAGTTCCAGTCAATACTCCGTTGTCAGTGAGAACTTTAGTGGTGGCAGTTCTGCTCTCGATACGGGAGTTTACTTTGGCACTGATTTGATTGCTGTCGTGCAAGACTCGACTAATGTGAATATTTCAGAGAACTTCATCTTTGTCTAAGCTGGATTTTTCTGATTGCTTTGGCAAAAGATAGGGAATATCCATCTATATTCAATTCAAATGCGATCGCTTTTACAGTTGTTTGTGGAAAATCTGTCAAAGCGATCGCCCACAAGATTAAGTACAGCTAACGCAATCTACATTGACTCCCAATATTTCTTCAACAGTTGCGGGATGTAGTCATAGCCATCAACTCCAATCACTGGAATAATTTTTGAACGCTGTGACCCTAACAAGGCTTGGAACGCTTCAACCCCTAGTTGACCTTGTAAAATTGACAGCAAACCTGCTGGTTTACGCCAATCATTAGAACCAATTTGCTCTAGGAGATAGGCACCTAAGCTACCGCTGTAAATGGCTTTCTCCCAGTTTTGTAGACTGTAGGATGCTTCAGCTAGGTATGCCAAGTTGACGCCTTGGAGATACAAGTCGCCGGAAAATTGAGCCGCTTGCCAACCTTGTTCTAAGTAAGCGATCGCGTCCTGAGGCTGTTCGATGACAACTTTGGCAATTCCCAGACTGCTGAAACACATGGCTTGGCTTTGACCATCGCCGACTCTGGCCGATAATTGCAACCCTTGTTCTAGGTAGTGAATCGCACTCTCATACACTTCTGGTTCTACTTCTTCTAGCTGTTTGGCATGAAACACTTCACTGTAGCCTAAATTTGCCAAAGCATTGGCTTCTCCTAACCTGTCTCCTGTTTGACGAGAGAACATCAACGCCCGTTGGCTGTAACTAATGGCTTCTGCATAATTTTTTTGAGCCACATAGAGCCGACTCAAGTGATTGAGATTGGCAATTTCACAAACGCGATCGCCTGCGTCGCGGGCAATTTCTAATGCTTGCTGATGGAAAGAATTAGCACGATTGTATTGACCCTGTGCCCGTAGCGAATAACCCAACAATGTGAGAATTCTCGCTTTCTCCTGAGTCGCCTCAACTCGCCGCAACGGTTCATCCAGGTAGTTCAGAGCATCCCGCAGGTAGTTTCCGCTCAAACTTGCAAAAACACCGCCGTAGAGGGGAAAGTATTCCCGTTGGGCAAAGGCGCGGAGAATTTGTAGACTGACCTGAAAACAGCCATTAACAACCGCCTCACGCTGTGTACTAACGACAACCCGATTTAAAGCACTGGCTAACTGCGACCAAATGACGGCAAAAACGATGAAGGTAGAAATTGATAGCTTCGCTCCTACCTTCGAGTCGTAGACCATTTTGTCGAACCAATGCACCAATCCTCGCTGTAAGTACTGGAGAATCACTGCCAATTCCACCCAGTCACCCAGTTCTAAACTCGGTTGACGGTCTACCCATTCGTCGAGCGGTTGATTTCGCGCTAGAGTTTGAAACAGTGACTGGGGTAGAGGGCTATTTACCTGTTTTGCCCATACAGCCCAAGGTCCGCGCTGTTCGGGGAGTCCCTCAAATCCAATCGTTCGATTTTGGTCGTAAATCCAACTCACCAGATAATCTTCCAATCGCTGCCAGGATGCCAAACCCGCCGTGATGCCTTGGGACAGTTGCTGAATTTCTCTAGCATTTTCAGGGTCAGAACTGCCTACAGCCTGTTGTTGCAAAGCTTTTGCGAGTTGAGCCTGTTGTTGTAAGTTCAGTACCTGTTGCCGATTGGGGTCAATTGCCCGCAGTAAGGCGGTGAAGCGATCGCTTTGACTTGCTGTGAGAATAGATTGAGTTGCAGTTGTGATGACTTCTGAAACGCGATTCTGCTCCTGTACTCGTTCCCACTCACTACTAATAGTTTTTAGTGCCCTGAGCGTCCGAGTTGCTTTGGCTTGCTTGATTTCACTAACGGGATGATCTACTTGCTGCTGGTTCACGTTGATTTGTTCTTCCAGGCAACGCTCGAAGATTTCTCCTGTTCCGGTGCTAACTCCTTGCAGCAGCATTTGATAGACTTGCTCTTTGGAGCGAATTTTCCCCTTGAGCGTAGCTTGCACAATCTCGTCAATTAACCCCAAATAGCGATCGCGCAATGGCATAGAGTCTGGCATAACTTTTTGCCCCAGAAGAGCTTGTTTTACCTCAACATTACAGCACTTAGGTTATCAAAGAGAGCCGGGAAAGCGTTTGCGAGCAACGTTTTATGTAGCCTGGTGCCTAGCAGTTTAGCGCGATAGGGAAGCTGGGTAGGCACGGGGCACTACCCCTTTTTTCGGCTTCCTCTCACCCTTGAGCGGGTAGCCGCACAATGAACAAGCTACCTTTATCCAAGGCTGATTTGAGTTCAATAGTTCCTTGGTGAGTTTCTACAATTTTTTTAGATAGATGCAGCCCTAAGCCACTACCAGAGCGCTTATGGCTACCCTGGCGAAAGCGCTCGAATAACATTTTTTGGTCTTCTGGAGATATACCGGGACCCGTGTCTTGAACTTCAACAATTACCCAAGAGGCGTTACGTTCGCTGGGATTAGGGCTATTACTCAGATGCACCTCGACTGAGCCTTTGTCAGTGAACTTGATGGCATTTCCGATCAAGTTGGTAAATACTCGATGCAGTTCTAAGCGATCGCCTACTACTTTAGCTTTCGCCTCCTCCCCCATTTTGTAATTTAGAGCCAGTCCTTTCTCATCTGCTAGAGGAGAAAGTTCTTGGATTACTTCCTTAATTACCTCTTGGAGATTGACTGGGGAGAAGATCAGATTCTTACGACCCGCTTCATAGCGATAGACTTCCAGTAAGGTATTCACCATCGCCAGTAAGTTGCGGTTACTGCGAGCCATTGTTGTGATGGCTTCCTGCATTCCTCCTGATAGTTCCCCCAGCGCTCCCTGCTGAAAGAGCATCAGCATTCGCTCGGCGGCTACAATTGGTGTGCGCAAGTCATGAGTCATCCAAGAGACAAAGTCTTCTCGTTGGCGGGCAATTTGCTCGCGTTCATCGATGGCGTGCTTCAGGCGCAAAAGCGATCGCACCCGCGCCAGCAATTCATCCACTTCCACTGGCTTGCGGATAAAATCATCTGCACCCGTGTCGAGTCCCTTGACTACACTCGGTTGATCGAATGCCGTGATCAGCAAAATTGGTATAAACGGCAACTTGGGATTTTCACGGATGCGCTTGGTGACTTCAAAGCCATCCATATCTGGCATCATTACATCTAGTAGCACTAAATCGGGTGGGGATATCTCAATCTGCGCTAAGGCAACTCGTCCATCCTCCGCCAATGTGATTTCGTACCCCTCTTCTTCTAAAATTGTTTGAACAAGGAATAAGTTATCGGGAGAATCATCTACAACAAGAATGTGATCGATTTTAGAGGAGTGATTGAGAACCGAAGAAGTCATGAGGTAAGCAGACTAACAACAAATCTGACTAAAGTTAAGTTTTTTACATTTTTTTGTATCTTTTAATAGTTTTCCTTCTTCGGACTGATTCTGCCTCATCCTCCCGAAAGATTCTTACAAATTTACTACTATAAGTAGTTGATTAATTTTGCCTTTTGCCTTTTTCCTCCTGCACCCTAGGGAGTTTCATCAGGTCACGGCTTCAGGATGACAATTAATTCTTTAATAAATTTATCTTTGTTACTGTGTCTTGAAAAGCAAGAGAATTAAGCCTTGCCTAAAAAAATTCTGCAAGTCATATGCCTTCAATAAGCAGGATAACTACAGGCTTGCCAAGACTCTCTTAATTATTAAGTAAATATGCTTATCTTGCCACGTTTTCCTGCCATTGGCTAGATCAGCCCTTTGATCAAGCAACTCCCCCCTTTCCGTTATAAATTTGTGCGGTTCCCTTTCCTCCGTGCACCAGTTTCACCAGCCCAAAAGCTTCGAGGGGAGAAGCGATCGTGTAATGTGCTTTAAAGAGAAAGGGTTTAACTCGGTCGGTCGTAACGGGTGCCGACTCCCAGATAGTAAGGGTATAGCCGTTGTCTATTTGCTCAATGGAGTAATGAATCATTGGTTTAATAAACCTTTGGGTAGATGCTGGAGTCTTGAAGCGCGAGAGTTAGACGCTATCTTCAACGAAAAGTTTTAGACATAATAATGTCTGACAAGACATCTGTCTGAGTGAGGCAGGAAAAGGCTAAGGGCTACTGGTCTAGCTAAGACATAGACTGGACATGAGTGAGAAGTTTACAGGTGTTATTGCAGGAACAGGTGAGTATACCTATCTCTCATACCTTGGCATACTTTTGATGCAGACTAGTAGCGCGGCAAGCTTAAAATGTTGGGTTAATCACTAGACACTTCAAGTGTTTCAAGGATGTTCTACCCAACATTTTGGACTAGACACGCTACTAGTCGTAGAATCTGGCTTGGCTGTCACAGTTAGCTGACATTACCAGAAAAGAGTTCTTATATAATAATTCAGAAAATCCACGCATCCATCAAGGGTTAGAAAAACTCTAGCTCCTAACTCAGGTTACTTAGGAATAAGCAATGAATGTCCGCAGGCATTGCATGAGCGTACTCAAAGTTATCCGCCGTCCCTTACAAGCTGTAATTGTAGGGTTTTGCCTTGCGAGTGGCGGAGTTCTAGCACAGACGCTTCCACTTCCCCAGAACCTGATTAACTTCAACTCAGCTGAGGGAGAAAAGTTACTGATCAATAGCCAAGCGCTACAGGACTATTTTCCCCTCAGTATGCAATTTGTCACTCAGAAAAACCAAGCCTACTGTGGAGAGAGCATTTAGCATCATGGTGCTAAATGCTCTCTCCATCCCTGCACCCGAAGCACCTGAGTATGGTTCTTATCACCTCTTCACTCAAGACAACTTTTTTAATGCACAAACTCAAAAAGTTGTAGCGCCTGAGGTGGTTGCTCGTAAGGGAATGACTTTAGCTCAGTTGGGTAAACTCTTAGAAACCTATTCGGTTAAAGCAGACGTTCATCACGCTGGTGATACGACGTTGGATGAGTTTCGTAGCCTCGTCGTGAAGAATTTGCAAGAACCCGGAAATTTTGTCTTGGTTAACTACTTGCGCAAAGCGATCGGTCAGGAAACAGGCGGACATATCTCTCCTGTTGCAGCCTACAACAAAGAAACAGACCGATTTCTTATCTTAGATGTCTCTCGCTACAAGTATCCCCCAGTGTGGGTAAAAGCCTCTGAACTGTGGCAAGCAATGGCAACGGTTGATTCTGCTTCTGGTAAGACACGGGGATTTGTACTAGTAAGCGCTGCTAAGTAGTCAACATGAAGGTGTAGGCTATCTGGCAGGAAAATATCTATTTTCTAATAGCTAGGAGTCAGAATTGAAAAGATTATTCAAAATCAACATAGTCTTGCAAATCAGTTATTTTCGGGTCTGGAAACTGATTTAATACCCGCCATAGCACAGTGTAACTGCCATCATCATTACGGCTAATGGGTTGAAAGGCAACGAGTACATCACTACTGGGCGTTTCTAGGATTCGGTTGAGGTAGCGGCGTTGCTTCCTAAAAATCACCCCCCGTTTGAGAACTACCTCTGGTAGCTGGAACTGGAACAATCTGAGCAAATAGGTGTTGTTTAGCACTATCGGCGCTTGGGTGGATGCAGGTACGCTTATAGAGGGTGCAAAATCGAATCCCGCCTTGCCCGTGAGAAAGCGTCTTTGGTCAGTTTGTAGGTCATTGACCCGATCAGGGGGCAAATAATTGAGGAATAACTCTTGCTGTTGTTGTGAGAGGGTAGAAATATTTTGCAGGGTAGGGTCAATGTCTGCAAGGGAGATGGCACCCAAATTCACCATGAAGCCATAATTTAGTCCTGGCAGAGGAATCTGGAAGTTGTCATCGGCAATCTGAATCGCGAAGCGAGATGTTAATCCACTGAGGCTTTTTCCTACAGGTACAAAGGGAAGTTGCTCTGCCACCGTTGGTTGTAAGGGGTTTGGTAGCTGATTGGGGTCAGGGCGATAGATTTCTCGCGGTAAGATGCTGGCAATACCTGTATTAGACGGGTCAAGAAACTTAGCAGACACCTGAGGTTCTACAGGCGAAAGCCCGTAAGTAGTGCGATCGCTTATTTCAGGCGTTTGGGTTAGGTCGAGAATCCCCACGGAGGCTGGAAACGCTGGCAGTGCCGCCAGTAGTTGCGCCCGTGCGGCTAAGAGGGGACTGATAGCTGGCTTAGGGGGTACAATTGCTGGCTGAATGGGTGGATCTTCTTCAGCAATGGGCGTCTTTATGGGTATGCCAAGGACGGGTGGTTCTGGCTCTGGAAAATCTGGCACTGGGGGAAATCTTGGCGTCACTGGACTCTGAACGTTGAAAGGCGCGTTTAACGACGGTTCATTGAGTCGGGGTAAGGTATTGGGGGCAGCTAGACTCCCAAGCCTCGGCAGACGCTGTTCTAGCTGTGAAATCATTGGGTTTAGCTGCTGCGTTGAAGTATAGAGGGCGCAGTAAACCTGTTTTTGAGACTCGCTCAAACCGGGAACTCTAGCTGTGGGACTTGTGCCATTGCTACACCAAAGGCGGGAATTGGGATATTGGCTTTTCAGAAAGCGTTCAACTGTTCCCGATTGCAGGATTAATTGCGCCCGCATTGCTTCCACTTGGTTCAAATCTGGACTAGCGATCGCTTGTTGAATTTGATCAATTAAATATAATTGCTCTTCCACAAGTCGCTGGGCTTGAGACCAAAAATCTTGAGATGAGGAGTTGATTTGACTCAATAACTCTGGGGAGTTCGCTGCTGATGTCGGTAGAATCGGCAACACCAGTGAGAAGGGCAGCAAAAATAGGAAAACAGAGTGGCGCATTTTCAAGGCAAAGCAGCAGCTTACCAGGTTTATTTTGCCTAAAATAGGGTGCTACATACCACTATTCCTGAAGAGTTAGTCATTATTCTTAGCGATCGCACTAGTCGCTGCGCCTACCTCAATGAAGGGGAATAATCTCATCGCACAGAGAGCGGGCACTCGTTTGCTAAGGGGTTAATTTTTCGTACTAGTAACTACTTTTGAGTAGGAATGCGGTCACAGAGATGGCGATCGCTCACATTCGGGTTATTCTCCAAATACTCGCGCCCCCAATCGCAACCCCGCACCAGTAAGTTATCCAGATCGAGATTCCACAGTTTGATGGTGTTGTCAAAACTCCCGGAAGCCAAGGTTTTGCCGTCGGGGCTGAAACTGACACTATTGACTCGTGAGGTATGCCCTGTGAGCGTGGTGATTGGTTTGCCCGTTGCTACGTCCCACAGTTTGATGGTGTTGTCATCACTCCCGGAAGCCAAGGTTTTGCCGTCGGGGCTGAAACTGACACTATAGACTCGTGAGTCATGCCCTTCTAAGCGGTTGCGTTCTCTCACTTCGTAAACCGCCTGCCTCAGTGCATTCGCCACCCGTACTCGTGTAGGGAGATCAACACTCCTCTGAACCACCCGCTTTATAGGTATCCCTGCCTGTAACCCAGAGAGTAGCGCATCAAAAGCTTTGTCTTGATTAAACAGTTCCTCGGAATACCGAGTGAGAGTATCAATCTGTCCCAGCTGAAATTTTTCGGCTTGTTTCCTTTGATAGTCTGCTTGCCACGCCAGGAACGCAAACACGAATACTGCGGGAATTGCAACACCCGTCACTATCCTGAGAAAGCGATTAAACCTCTGTTCGCCCAGGATGCGTCGCTCTTTCTCCTTTTGGAGTTCTGCTAAAAGTTCCGCCCCCTGTTGTTGACGAATGAACTCCACCAAATAATCGTGTACCAGTTGATAGAGATACTCCGGTTTTTCCGGCAACAGCAAGACTAATCCCGATTTAACAAAAATCTCTAACACCAAATCCAACGGATTCGCTTCAGCCCTCAACTCCGCCGCTAACTCAGGGCGAGTCTTCAGGGGACGAGTACCATTTTCATTGGTAAGTAAATATAAAACCAGTCGCGCCGTCCGTTCATTCTCCGCCCCACAGTCATGAATCACATCTTCTAAAAATCCCTCCACCAGCTTGTTTTTCGTCCAACCCTGCTGATATTGCTCCAAGGTAGTAATCTTCTGGGTTTGCAATTGCATTCCCACAATTTGCAACTCAATCGGACGAACTTCCCCAACCTCCCCCGCCAAATCCTGCACGAAGGCATCAATCAGCCCCGTCTCTAACGGAAACTGTGAATTCCTCGTCAAACTCTGCACCACGCTTTCAGCATCGTCCGGTGAAAAGTTGCCCAAGTAATAGCGAATATTCTTATCGAGAATATTATTATTAATAACCGTTAGATTGAGCAGGCGATCCAATTCCAACAAATAATGCAAATAATCTTCCCGCAACGAGAGAATCACCTTGGCAAAGGGGATATCCAAACAAACCCGCAAAAACTCATAAAACGGGCGTCGTTTCGCTTGGTCAGAATAAACAAAGAAAAACTCTTCAAACTGGTCAAAAATCAGAACTGTCAGCAGATTGTTCTCAGCATTGTTGCGTAATTGTTCGAGGATAGCCGCAGAAAGAGATCCCCCTAAATCCCCCTTTTTAAGGGGGACTTTGACTGAATTCTCCCCCCTTAATAAGGGGGGCTGGGGGGGTAAACGTGATAGGGAAGATAACCCCTCATCCAAACAACTCCCTAACGCCCCAACCCAATCCTTATAAACCCGCAACAGAATCGGTAAAACATCTCGTTCCCCAATCGCCTGCTGATGCAAAGCAGGAACTAATCCCCCCTGCAAAATCGAACTTTTCCCTACCCCTGATTGACCATGAACCACCGTCAACTTGCAATCATTGCGACTAGTTCTTTCAATTAACCGCTTAACATCTTGTTCTCGACTCGACACCGCAATCTCTTGAGCAATCGTCCCTTCCTGTTCCACCTCTCCGACTGCTGGATTAACACTAGAGCGTTTGGGTTGCAAATACCCCGCACCAATAAACGCTCGAAACCCATATTGATGTTCTGTTTGGAATTGCTCTTGCTTAATGTGAAATGCTCCTAAATATTTACCTTGCTCAAAATAGAGCGTTCGCAATTCTCCTAAACTATCAATATAAAGCTGCGGGTCGTACTGAGGATTATAGTTTTGTCTAACTTGTTCTAAGTTCGCAATCGCCTCTTTAATTTGCCCTAAATGCTGCTGAGAACGGGCTAAAAGAAATGTATATAATACCCAATCACTGGGTTTACGATTCGGAATTTTTGATAAGAGTTGCACTGCTTGTTGCGTGAGTTGATTAGCTTCTTTCCAGTCCGACTTTTCCAGTGCAACTTCTGCTAAAAATCCATAATCTTGAGCCAGTTGTCTCGTCTCACCGTGAATTTGATGCAAAGTCAAGGCTTTTTCAGCCAAATCCTTTAACTCATCCCAAGCTTTTAAACGTCGCAGAACTTCACCCAATTGATTAATATGTTTTGCAGCTGAATCAGAACGTTGTGCTTGTTCAAAGGCATCCAGACATTGCTGAAAATACTTCCTGCTTTCTTCCCAGCATTTCCGACTTTCAGCTCGATTGAGTTCAGCCTTGCGGTAATAACATAGTGCGATATTGAGTAATAAAATTCCTTGTCGTTCTAATCCTAAATTGGGTAACGCCAAGCTTTTTCGATAATGTGTTAACGCTTCATCTATGCGATCGCACCTAACATCATCTAACCCCCTAACAAACTCTAGACGTGCTTCTAAATCTGGCTCTAATCCCTGTCCCTGGCTTTGCAAATCCTGACAAGCAGCCTCTAGTTCAAAGCAATCTTCTAGATTAATCGTTGAATTACTAACAAAGAGTTCATCAGTCTTTTGCCGAATCAAATCGAGCAACTCATCAGTAGTCAGTTTAAACTCAACACTCGTAGCCCAACTTTTCAAATCCGGTGCTATTCTGAGCAGCTTTTTCAACACGTCATCATTAACCCACAAAACCAGTGGAAACGGAAAATGCTGGTTAAACTCCTCCCGGATATAGTTGCTAGAGGTTAAAACAGTTTTGATGTCACTGACTGATTCCAGGCCAAATACCATCAAGGCTTGTGGTACTTCATCTCCCAGTTCTGCCTTGATGGTGGTGTAAAGCGTCTTGACAGACTTTGGCAAGACTATCTCCCGAATCTTGACAGGGGATGACTGCCGCAAGCGTTGCACTATTGCGTCGCGCAAAAACCCATAGTTGCAACGCGCCAGTATCAACCGAAATTGCCCCTGAGAAAGTCTAATTGCCCGTACTAAAGCCTTCAACGAACTCTCGTTAACAGCAATATCTTCCGGTTGATGCGAGTCACTCATGGCTGAAATTCTTTCGCTTCTGCCAAAATCGGATTGATATCAAACCAAGACCCCTCCAAGTCTCGGTATTCAAATACAAACATATCGCGCACTAGAGTTTGGTATTTTTCCTCCCCTCTCAAGTCTTTCTTTTGCGCTACTTCCCGCAACCACTCCCACTCATCCTCAGTAATTGCCAAGCTTAGCTCATTACGCTGTTGCCGAATCACGCCCTCAACGCACTCCCGCGACAGAGGCAGATCGTCTTGCTCAAGACAACCGGAAAGCAGCATCAGCAAATTCCGGGCATGACCACCACTAACACGGCACAGTCGCGCTAACGTCTCAGGACTATCAAAAACTTCTGAAATTAAATCGATGCGCCCAACTGGATGAACATCAGGAAAGGCTCTCGCCAGTATCATTTGTTGCAACAATGCTATTCCCTCCTTGCATTCCCCACCTTGGCGCAGTTGCACGGGTACCATCGGCAACACCTTGGGGTTTCTACCAAAGCGAGTCCTCAGCCTTGCCAAAGCATTGGAAAAAATCAGAAATAGCGGAATCGTATAGACCACATGGCAATTCAACTGATTCAACTGTTCGCCCCGCTCAACAAACAGATATTCTGGCTGGCGGCTACCTGTAGAGTTCGATTTGAACCGCTTCCAGGCTTTCAGTCACTTGACGTGCGATCGCCAATAAAATATCCGTAACATCAACGTCCGCCATTTCCAAAACTTGGCTGGACTCAAAATAAACAGCATAAAACCCCTGCTGCTCTAACTCAGCCTTGAGTCGCTGTAATTCTGTAGACTTTCCACAACCGATATGTCCGGTAAATAACTGACAGGTGGGCTTATCTGGCGAGAGAACAGTGATGGTTCGCCCCAGCTCCCTAATAATATTGCCGCCTCGTACAGAGGAAAAATCGATATAGTACTTCCGATCCTGAGCATTCCCCATAACTAAGGGGCTAGGGTTGCACGCTTGGTAAAACTTTCCCAAATCCAGTGTCATCAGCGCTATTAGAAAATGGCTTGTTCCTACTGTATACACCAGCGATTCTGATGATTCAGCAATCGTAAGACTCTCGTTGTAGCACTCAATGCCTCAGTCATTGCACAATAAGGGCAGTTCGTTGCTATTGCTGCCTGTTATGCCGACTGTACTCGCTGACGCCAAAAATTTACTCTCTGACCTGATCTCCCGCTATCGCGATCGCGTCGATTACTTAGCCATTCGTCTGGAAGATTCAGAAGGAACCACTATATTGTTGCAAGGCGACAAGGTGGAAACTCTCAGTGAAGGACTCTCGATTGGTGGGCAGGTACGGGCTTGTTATAAGGGAGGCTGGGGCTTCGCTAGTTTCAACCAACTTTCAACGTTGTCTGAGCGCATCGAAGAAGCGATCGCGGCGGCGCGAATTGTAGGTGATGACGAAACAATCCTCGCTCCTATTAAGGCAGTACAGGCTGTTTGCCAGTTGCCCTTAACGGGTACTGACCCCCGCGATATACCACTACCCGAAAAAAAAGCGTTGTGCGATCGCTACAACGAAATTCTCAGAAGCTTTGACCCTCGCATTACCACGACAACTGTCCGCTATGGCGACAGTACCCAGCGAGTAATTCTTGCCACTTCCGAGGGAACCCTGATCGAGCAATCTTGGGTGGATGTAGAAATGCGCTTCTCTGCCACTGCCCGTAAGGGTGACATTGTGCAAACCGGAAGAGAAACCACTGGCTCTCGCAAAGCTTACGAAGACCTCACGAATCTAGATGAACAGGTACGTAGTGCTGCCCAACGAGCCGTCAATACCCTCTCTCTGCCCCCTGTGAAAGGAGGCACTTACACGGTAGTGATCGACCCTATCCTCACGGGTTTGTTTGTCCACGAAGCTTTCGGACACCTTTCAGAAGCCGATATGGCTTACGAAAACCCCGACCTGCTAGAAGTGATGAGCATGGGGCGTCAATTTGGTCCGGAGGAACTGCAAATCTTTGATGGTGCAGCACCTCTAGGTCATCGCGGCAGCTACTTCTATGACGATGAAGGCACGCCAGCAACGACGACTCAGCTAATTAAAGATGGCATTTTAGTTGGACGCTTGCATTCCCGCGAAACTGCTGGGAAGTTAGAAGAAACACCAACGGGTAATGCCCGTTGCCTCAACTATCACTACCCCCCCATCGTCCGGATGACCAACACCTGGATTGAGCGGGGAACAACGCCAGTAGAAGACTTATTCAAAGGCATTAAAGAAGGTGTCTATGCCAAGAACTGGTTGGGTGGCATGACGAATGGAGAAATGTTTACCTTCAGCGCTGGTGAAGCCTGGATGATTCGAGATGGCAAACTTGCCGAACCTGTACGGGATGTGACCCTTTCTGGTAATGTTTTTAAAACGTTGGCAGATATTGAAGCGATCGGCGATGACTTCTATTGGGATGAATCCGGTGGCTGTGGGAAAGGAGGACAGGGTGGCTTACCCGTAGGCTGTGGGGGACCGAGTTTGCGGATTCGGGATGTTGTCGTTGGCGGCGAGGCTTAACGGCAGTTGCTCAAGATTACTGTAGAATGCGTGATTTACCCTTGGAAGATCGGGTAAGAAGGGAGGGGTTCTATACTCTTCCCTTTTGTATACATACTGGGCTTGGTCACAAACTTACATTTTGTTGAGCTGTTCAGGGTCCATTGTTGATTGTTTGTAGCCATGAACGATGAACCCTGAGCGACCAAGAGTGAAAAATGTTAATCTCTGACAGCGCCAAGTAGAGCGATCGCCTTAGTGTTACAAAGCGCTAACAACGTTAGAAGCGTTCAGCGATTCCGAACAAATTAGGAACTAGCGATCCGTCGGCTCACTTCAGACTGCCGTATAGGACTCTCCTAGCTATGACTCTCGTGTTTAAAAATTAATAAAATTAATGGTAATCTTATTCACGATAAATATTTTTTATCAGTTTAACGAGATAACAACTGAGCTGTTAATTTCTCTATTGAATATAGAAAATGTATTCCTTGGCAGGGTGATTCGATGAACCATTTAAATCCAGATCAAGTGGAGCAACTTAAGGAAATAGGAGCACAGCTACGGCAACTCAGACAGGAGCAGTCCATATCAACAGAAGAAGTAGCCGCAAAAACGTTTATTCCCTCTCGTCTGTTAACAGCTTTAGAAGAAGGGCAACCAGAACGGTTGCCTGAGCCTGTTTTTATTCAGGGATTTATCCGTCGCTATGCTGATGTTCTAGATCTGGATGGTGCTGCCATAGCCAACACTTTTCCCGCTAATTTCTTGCCGAGCCAATTGGATACTTCTAGTCAAGAGTTTTCTCCTGCTACCTTCAGGACTATACCCCTTTATGTCATCTACATTTTCTTAATAATAATTGCTGCCAGTGGACTATTTTTTGTAGTTAAAAGACCGCAAGCTGTTAAGCCTACTCCCCAGAAGAAAACCTCAGTAGTAGCCCTCCAGCCAGAGAAAACTGTACGTAAGTCTGTACCTTCAACTCCTTCAACCTCCAAAGCCTCTGCCTTTGCACCTGCTTTACCTATCCAAGTAGCCGTAAGTCTCAATGATGAATCTTGGATGCAAGTGATAGTTGATGGAAAAATTGAGTATGAGGGGATTTTAAGCAAAGGAACTCAGAAAAGCTGGACAGCCAAAAAAAAGTTGACGCTCGTGGTTGGTAATGCTGGTGCAGTATTGATATCTTCTAATCGAGAAAAACAAAAAGTATTGGGCAATACTGGTGATGTTAAGGAAGTTACCTTTACCCCAGGCGAGTAGTTAGGGAGTCGTATAACCCTTACCTCTGGGTTTTTCGAGTTCTCACAGGTTCTTCATGCAGTGCCATAGGAATTGGTACCTCTCTAAAGGAGATACATTACTAGTACAGCTTGGCGTATATACACATACTTTTTTTCAGGAACACCAATAGTCCATCCCCTAGGCTCACAAGGACGGGCCAACTAACACCGCCGAACACTAGTTCATCATTAACTTACGGGCGTAATGTGATTGGCTGGTTAATTGAATACTTGGCGACCTGTTCACCAACCTGAGGGTTGTACAGCCGCGCATAGTTCCAGTAGTTACCAAACACCTGCTTGACATAATCTTTGGTTTCTTCAAAAGGGATAGCTTCGATAAATTCATCTGGATCGGTAAATTTTTTCTCTCGAAGCCATGAACCCACCTTAGGGGAGCCAGCATTGTAACTAGCGACTGCCAACAGGGAATTATTGTTGTAGTGTTGGTGAGTTTCCTCCAAAATCCAAGTACCTAGATTAACGTTGTCGTTAGGATTATCTAAGGCATATTTCTTAAGGTTGATTATTTGGGCAACCGAGGTAGCCGTGTCCGGTATCACCTGCATTAAACCAACGGCATTTGCCGAAGAGCGGATACTCGGCATAAATCGAGACTCTTGCCGGATGAGAGCCGTTACTAGCAAGGGATTGAGCCGACGCTGTTTTGACCAAGTTTCGATAACTTCTAGAAACGGAAAGGGATACAAGGCATGCCAGTAAAGCGGTTGTTGCTTGAGAGCTTGGTACTGGGCTAACTCTTCAGGCGTGTCTCGGTCTTCCAGCTTGGCAACTTGATCGATTCCTTGCAAACGATCTCCGGCTACCTGTCGCAACAGACCATCAGTAAACTGTTCGGCTACAGTGGGCTTTATCCGATTTTGAAATTCCGCTTGCCAGAGCGTCCAAGCCTCCCGGTCTTGACCTAGCTGATAGAGTTCCTTCAATGTAGTCGAGCCTGCGGGCAGAACGGCTCGCTCGGTAGGTCGTATTACTTGAGGGGCAAGCTGCCCTACAGTGGTAAAGTCTTTAACATCTAAGCCTAGGGAAACCGCAGAGCGCCAAGCGTAGAAAGACTGGGGGTAGTGTGTCAGCACAAATTCAAAAGCAACTTTTGCCTCCTGCTTCCGTCCTAAGCGCTTTGCCCATTTACCAACCCAAAAGCCTGCCTGACGAGCTAGAGGACTGTTGGGGTTGCGAGCGAGGATTGGCTGCGCCCATTGCAAGGCGGTCTTGACATCCCCTGCATTTGCCTTAGTTTGAGCCATCCTCCACCGATATTCTGCTGCCGCATTGGAATTGCCATACTTAGTTAGTAACAATTCACGAGCCGCAGCCGCTGCCTTGGAACTATCGAGGCGATCGAGAGTGTCAGCTTTTGCTAATAGTGCCTCACCCGCACGGTCGGGAAATTGCTTAATAACCTGATCAAAATAAGGCACTCCTCCAATATCGGGTTGGAGTTTGGCAAGCTGGAGTAGGGCAGAGGCCGTTTCTTTGGTGTTGGGGAAGTCCCGCACCATGTCTTTATAGGCGTTCTCTGCTTGGTTTGGCTTCTCGGCTAGCTGAAGCCCCCTACCGACCAAGTAGGCGTTGTGAGGTGTACGGGGGGCTTTAGCATACGCAGCACTGGCTTGACCGTATTTGCGTTCTTTCCAGTAGCCCAGAGCGATCGCTTCCCAGTCTTCTGGCTTTAGTGGCTCAACCCGTTTTCCGTCTATTCGAGAAGGCTGACTGATCAACTCGTCTAGGAGGTTGGTAATCCCTGGCTTGTCAGACTCATATTTGGCTACTAACAACATCAATTGAGGCTGCTGGGGATTCTGCTTCAACCAGGAGCGTGCTAGTTCTAAAATACGGGGATGGCTGGGGAATTGCTCGATCGCTTGCTCCCAATCTTTGGGCTTAGTTTTACCTAGGGCTAACAATGCCTCAACGGCTATTGGCGAGTCGGGATAGCGTTTCAGCAATGCCTGCCATTCGGCTTTTGCCTTGGTTTGGGCACCTAGGCTTTCGTAGGCTTTGGCACGTTTTAGGGCAATGTGTGCCCCCATAGCCGGATACTCGCAGTGCAATCCTTCTAACAGTGAGAGGGCTTTTTGCCCCTGCTTGTGTTGAATCAAATCCGATGCCAGGAGATAACGAGCGCGGCTACGTTCTTGGGATTTTGCACCCGAAGCGATCGCTTCTAATTGTTCCCTACGCTGGGCAGCCGGTAGCGATACCAATGATAAAACTGTTGCCGTAGTCTTCTTTTGGGATGTTACTGGGTTCTGTTTCTCAAATAGACAGCTAACTGTACTGAGTGCTAACCCGCGACCAAACCGCGTTTCTAACAACGGTCCTCCTATCAGCAATCCACAAAGTCCGACACTGACGGCAAGTGCCACTTGTTTTCTCCGTCGCCTCCGTCTTGATGGACTGTAGCGGGCGAAACTAAGACGTGACGTTTTCATAGAGCATCCTGACAACGGACAGCCATCTCCGAATTTAACGAATAGTTACAGTGTTGAATTGAGAGCCATGTAACTAGGAAACCAAAACGGCTTGCTTCAAATTCCTGTCGGGCTAGTCTAGCTTGTGAATTAATAATTTATTAACCTCCTCCTAGTAGAGTAAAATTAAATCTACCTGTTGGAATATGTCTTTTGGAGTAGAAGAGTTATCCAGAACGACATCGGCACGCGCTACCTTTTCCGGGAGGGAAAGTTGGCTGTTAATACGGAATAGAGCTTGTTCTACGGAGAGGCTATCGCGCTCTATCATGCGCTTTAGCTGTTGTTCCGGTGAACAGCTGACTACCCAGATTTCAGTTACCAAGTCAGTCATGCCCGCTTCAAATAATAAAGGCACAACCAATACTACCGTGGGATCGGTCAGGGGATCAAGTTCCGCAAGTAGGCGATCGCGCACGTAAGGATGGATTTGTTGCTCTAACCACTGTCGTTCGCTAGGGTTGCTAAAGATAATTTCACCCAAGCGTTTGCGGTTAAGCGTACCATCAGGCAGTTGGACGCTTGAGCCGTAACGTTTGATAATTTCACTAAGGATTGGTGAACCTAGTTGCACGGCTTCCCTGGCGTAGATATCTGCATCTAAAACGGGTAGCTGGTAGCGGGAAGCCAGATAATTTGAAACGGTAGTTTTCCCCGTCCCAATCCCACCTGTTAGACCAATAATTCGCTTCATTGAAGTTATCAAAGCACTACATC
>JALYGX010000049.1 GCA_030776905.1 Cyanobacteriota bacterium
CTTGCAAATCTGGGAGAAACTTAATGGCTGGATAGCCTGTTGCTAAGTGGACATAACGGGCAATTACGAAAGCATGGTCGCGTTGTCCCGTGCGAGTCCGGGAATAAGCGATCGCATATCGTCCATCTACTTCCTCTACAGCTAATCCCGTAGCATGAAGGTCTTGCACCGCTACTTCAGAAGCTTGGAAAATGGGTGGGGGAAAATTCGTACCTTGTAGGGGCGCAACGCCTCGTACTCCTACAGGTGCGGGTGCTGATTGGTTGGATTCAGGTAGCCCTGTATTTGGGTTAAAGAAAATCTGCGAATTCCGAGAAGGTGACGGCTGTGTCCTTACGCCAAAGCTTACGACGATCTGGTAAGGCCCAATTTGCAGAGAATCGCCATTTGCCAGAGATACTCGTTCGTTCGGCCCGATGCGAGTTCCATTGACAAACGTCCCGTTGCGGCTATTTTGGTCGATCGCCACTAAGCCACTGTTATCTTGGTCGATCAGGGTGTGGAAGCGAGAAACCTCAAGGCTATTTAGCACCATCCGTGAAACAGGACACCCTTGCATCAGCGCAGGCATTTGATTAAAGTCGCGTCCCAAAGCAATGGGAACAGCAAGCATTGGTTCCCGCTTGTCTCCAGTTGCTGGATCGTCCCAGCTTAATTGAATTCGCAAGGGTGCAGAATTCATCCTTTTCTATCCCTAACTACCATTGGGCGTCATTAAAATACTTGCCGCTGCTGCCAAGGAAGTACCGCACCACTGACATCCCCAATCCAGCCGTTCATAGGGAGAAACTCTACTGCAACTCGGACACTGCAAGCCGTAGGATACAGGATTTTGGGCAGGCGGATTCACGGTTGCCAAGGATTGCGGTGGAATCAGAAGGGTTGCCGGGATACCGTTGTTGGGCGCTGCCAGAGAAACAGCAACGACATAAAGTTCGACTTGTCCTAAACAAATGATGCTACCCGTACTTAAAAATGCTTCCCCGTGCTGAAGTTGCCGCCCATCTACTACCGGGGGATTCGTATCGCGGAGGTTCCGTAGGGCAAAGGATTGCTGTTGAGCTTTAAAAAAGATTTCTATGTGCAGCCCCGATACGGTAGGGTCGGTCAAAACTATATCGCACCGCGCTGGGTCGCGACCTAGCCTTACTGTCCCTGGATACTGACTAAGTTGGCGATCGCTAATCGTTTCTCTTCTAATTTGACGAGCTTCTTGCCACTCTAGAGTGATTTCATTCATAGCCCCTGATGCTTGCACTTTCTAATAAATACTTCAGGTGATAACCGTTCTATTCCTAATATGATTTTGGCTAGGAACTGATGGGATTGACCAGATTACGGCACGGAACGTAATGTAGGTTCCTGGAAGTGAGCCGGGACGAAGGCATTGCTGGATAGGTTAATTAAGGCGGTGAGGGACAAATAATTCACGACCTCTTCACATATCTACACAAATTAGGAATAGTTATTTATACTTAACTTAATACTTATTCACACTGCCCCTCCCCCGGAAGGTCAGAGAGGGCATTTTCATACACAGTGGCAAAGAATGCTAGCCAGGGTAAGGGAAAAAAATGGATAAACCCAGGTGCAACAATTGCGGTACTGAAACTCAATGGTATGGTTGGACTCACGGGTGGCTTTGTAGTGCCTGCGATGCGGAGGATTTGAAAGAAGAAGCGGAAGATGAAGCTGTAGAGCAACAGAACGAAAAGAACCCAAGTCCTCAGGCAAAAACCTAGCTGCAATGGCTAGGCGAGTAACTGTATCTTTAGGAAAGCTTGTTCAAAGAATTTTAGCGATGAACCTCCGGTTCCGCAACTCTGGTAGCACTCCCACTAGATTCTGTTTGATGCTAATTTGTCTGCCAAGCGCGTTGTTTCTGGCAAGCGATATTTAGGAGTACAACGCAGCACATAATTAATCGCTGTAGGCAAGCTGATCCGATGACCGCTGGAGACATAGAGAGGCTTGACACCAGTACGTGATCGCAAAACCACCCCAACAGTTTCTCCCTTGTACCGCAACGGTTGCCAACTACCTTTCTCTGGTGGCAATTCGTCATGTTTACCAATTAATAACGACTTAGCAACACCAATCGTGGGAATGTCTATCAATACCCCCAGATGACAAGCCAGACCAAAGCGTCGGGGATGAGCAATACCCTGACCATCACACAGGATTAAATCTGGCGTCGTGCTAACGTTTTCTAGAGCGTCCATTATGGCTGGAACTTCTCGGAAAGACAGGAATCCGGGAATGTAGGGAAACGTTGTCGGGCGTCGGGCGATTGCTTGTTCGACTAGCTGCAAATCAGGAAAACTTAATACAACAACCGCTGCCCGCGAGATTGCATAGTCCTCCTCAAAGCCCATATCAACACCAGCAACATACCGCACTTCTGGCAACTGGTCTTCGGTAATCACTTCGGGTTGCAGTTGGTTTTGGATAGCGATCGCTTCCTCAACTGTAGTAGGCCAGTGATGCTGTCGCTTGATTTTCATGTCCGTAATCTCTATCGCGCCTGGTGTTTCTTATCTTATCCACCGCAGGGTTTCTTGCTCTTTACAGCAAGGTCAGGCAACTATGACACGTACAAATGCGTTTAACAACACCAGCTTAAACCTCGCCCTCTACCTCACGGGAGGAATGGTTCTGCTATTTGCAGCAATTTTATTCAAGCCTTTTGCGATTGTGAATGCTGGAGAAAGGGGCGTACTAATGCATCTTGGTCAAGTCCAAGATACCGTTTTGGCTGAGGGCATACATCCGATTATGCCCATTATTACCTCCGTTAAAAGACTCAGCGTTCGCGTACAGAAGAACGACTTCAAGGCAGACGCGGCTTCCAGAGATTTACAGAAAGTAACAACTGATTTAGCGATCAACTGGCATATTGACCCGCGTCGAGTCAATAAGGTTTACCAACAAGTTGGTGATTCAGAGCAAATCGTCAATGGAATTATCTCCCCCTCCGTTTCGGAGGTGCTGAAAGCGGCAACTGCCAAAAAAACAGCGGAAGAAATCATCACCAAGCGAACTGAACTCAAGGATGAAATAGATAACAATCTAAAAAAACGTCTAGCCGCTTATGGTCTTCTGGTTGATGATGTTTCCTTAGTCAATTTTTCCTTTTCTCCAGAGTTTAGTAAAGCAATCGAGTCTAAGCAAATTGCTGAACAGGAGGCGAAACAAGCTGAATTTGTTGCCTTGAAAGCAACTAAAGACGCAGAGGCAGAGGTCAATCGAGCCAAAGGGCAAGCCGAGGCTCAACGGTTACAGCGGCAAACATTGACGACAGAACTTTTGCAAAAACAGGCAATTGAAAAATGGAACGGTCAATTTCCTACCGTTATGGGTGGTAACGGAGCGCTACCCTTTATTAACATTGATGCGGCTTCCTTGGAAGCCAAGAAGGGCAAGTCATAACCTTAGTAAGGATTGTGTAGCCATATCTAAAGAAGCGCCTATGCAGGAGGGCACGGCATTGTCGTGCCCTGACAGCCCCATTAGGAAATTTATAGCCCTAAGCGTTGGCGGAGGATGAATTCTGCGATCGCTAAGTCCACTGGAGTTGTCACTTTGAGATTTGTTTCCTCCCCTTCCACAATGTTCACGGGCAAGCCACACCGTTCAAACAACGCGGCATCATCCGTAACTTCCCAAGCTAATTTTCGCCCTTGTTCATGACACTGTTTCAACAGCTTCACCTCAAATCCTTGGGGGGTTTGGGCTGCCCACAAGTGTTGTCGGTCAGGTGTATCTTGAATAACACCCGTCTCATCTACAACTTTAATCGTGTCCTTCACAGGCACAGCCGCAATTAAACCTGGGCACTGCAACAAAGCGGCGGCACACCGATCTAATAACTGGGGTGTCGCTAAACATCTTGCTCCATCGTGAATCAACACCCGTTCCGCCTCGGCTGGTAACCCTTGCAAGCCGTTGTAAACTGATTCCTGTCTGGTTTCCCCACCCAAAATGAGTTGCACGGGCTTAGAAAGGGAAAGTTCTGCAAGAATAGCTTTAAAATCTGACTGGTCGGCGGGCTGTCCCATAATGCCAATCCAGCCAATGTCGTGAGCGGCCTCAGCAGCCAGAAGAGTCCAAGCAAGTAAGGGTTTA
The DNA here is from genome assembly GCA_030776905.1 of Cyanobacteriota bacterium. Classification (GTDB taxonomy): domain Bacteria; phylum Cyanobacteriota; class Cyanobacteriia; order Cyanobacteriales; family Coleofasciculaceae; genus CADCTM01. Next base: position 4,126 of record JALYGX010000049.1, read on the forward strand.
CCTAGTAGTGTTAGGAGGAGTTTATTGCGATTACTCCCCATTCTCCGCCCCATTCCCGCCGCTGGAATCAATAAATGCACGATCTTTCTCTGTTAGCTAACTATATGTTCCCTTAAAATTAAGCTGATCAATAAGCTCAATCAATCCAGATGAGAATACTAGCCCTTGTCCCTGGTGGAATTGGCGACCAAATCCTGTTCTTTCCCACCCTCGATGACCTCAAGCGGAATTACCCCGAAGCCGAAATTGATGTGGTTGTGGAACCGCGAGCAAAAGGGGCGTATCGGGTTTGTAAATCCGTCAATGAAGTTCTAACGTTTGATTTTAAAGACCGCAATGGCCCAGCGGATTTTGGCAACTTGCTGGGGATCGTGCGCGATCGCGAGTACGATGCTGCCCTCTCACTGGGACGACGTTGGTCGGTAGGACTGTTACTCTGGATGACAGGTGTTCCCACCCGCATCGGCTACAGTGCCAGCGCGGGAAAATGGTTTCTTACCGACACCGTACCTCTAAAACCTGACCAGTATGCCGCCGAAATGTACCACGACTTGCTACAAGGGTTCGGCATCAACTCTCCCTGTCCAGAACTAGCTGTTAGCGTTCCCAAACCCGATATTCAGTGGGCAGAAGGCGAACAGCAACGACTAGGAACTACAGAAACGGGTTACATTCTCATTCACGGCGGTTCCAGCCGACTGGCTCAGTCAAAAGGCATTGATAAAATCTATCCAGTTCAGAAATGGCAGAAGATTATTGAAGATATTCGACAAAAACAACCCGATCTGCCAATTGTGCTTTTGCAAGGGCCAGAAGACCAAGAATTGGTTGCGTCGATCACCCAATCTCGCCCAGATTTGAAAACCTCCTCACCTGGAGATATCGGCAAGTTAGCGGCGATGATTGCAGGTGCGAATTTGATGTTGTGTACCGATAGTGCGCCTATGCATCTTTCCGTAGCTGTGGGAACTCCTACGATCGCTCTTTTTGGTCCGACAGAGGCGAAGAAACTCCTACCCCAAAGTGAGAAATATATTAGTCTGCAATCCCCAACGGGTGCGATCGCAGATATCAAACCCGAAGCCGTATTAGAGCAAATTTGGCGTGGCTAGACCAGCAGTATTCCTCGACCGAGATGGCGTCCTCAATATCGAAGCGGGTTATCTCCACCGGGTTGAGGATTTAAATTTGATTCCGGGTGCAGCGCAGGCAGTGCGGCGACTCAATGAGCAACAGCTATTTTGCACGCTTGTATCTAACCAATCTGGCCCTGCAAGAAGCTACTATGGCGCTGACCATGTGGAGGCGCTGCATCAGCGTCTTTGCCAACTGTTGCAAGCCGAAGCAGACGCCCACTTAGACGCCCTCTACTACTGTCCCTACCTTAGTCCCCAAGCCGGAGGTATCAACCCAGACTTTACTCGCTGGAGTACGTGGCGCAAGCCGAATACGGGGATGTTGGTAGCCGCCGCTTGGGAACATGATCTGGACTTGAGCCAGAGTTTTATGGTGGGTGACAAAGCGACAGATGTTGATATGGCTCACAATGCGGGTTGTACCGGGATTTTAGTGCAGACTGGGTTTGGTCAAGATGTCCTCACTGGCAAGTACCAGCACCATGCCCAGCCGGATTACATTGCCGCAGATTTACCATCGGCGGTTGACTGGATTTGTCAGCACAGTCCGTAAATCGATAGACGGCTTGCCTCTAGGAAGCGATCGAAAGTTCGAGATTTTGGTGAGGCGATCGCTTCCGTATCCATATCATCTGGCTGGCATTTCTATTGAATTAGGTCGAAAAAGCCATCATCCAGTTCGTACCCAAACATCTGCGCCATTGACTTCAGGCGGGATTGACTGGGGATTCCCTGCTCTTGCAGCCAGCTTGACAGGACAAAGGTTTTGTGCATCACAAAAATTTCTAGAGCTTCTGGATTGTACTGAATGCCTTCGGTACGGTTAAACTGATGCGGCACCAGCATGGCGACATAGCGGGCAAGTTCCCCAGCCTTCCAATCGAGGAGAAAGGGCAACCAAGGGTAGTGGGCATCCAAGCGAATAAACCACAGCCTGATCTCTGGGATTTCTGAAAGTTCCCGTGGATCTGTTGGTTCACGGGGGTAGTCGATTTCAAAGTGCAGTTGCTGCTCGTGGGACGCAAGAGATTGCTCTTGCAGCAGTTTTTCTATCACCGTTTGAGCTGGTGATATATCCAAGTTGTTGAGGCAGTCAGTATTGAGAGCGATCGCGATTGTCATTGAGTCATCAAGAGGACGACAGTCTCTATTTTCCTCTGAATCGACCTGCATTTTCCTCTGAAGCGATCACTGCGTTCTCTGCCAAAAAATTACTTGTAGGAGACAAGGTACTCTCAAGGGTAATGGCACAAATGGTTTCTTGCAACGAACCGGGTAAAACCAGTTGTAGTTACAGGATGCTTTGAGGGGTGGGGTAGGGACTCCTGCTCCGTTTTGAGCAGTAAGAGTAGACATACTATGGCGACTTAAGTTAAAGTTGTAATGAGTTTGTGTTAATAACTTGAAGCTCGTACTTAAATTAAGCACTTGCCATCTATCCCTCTGAAGTATTCGGATATCGTCATAACTACTGAGGTTTCAGGTTGGCGATGCCAGGGTCTCAGGACATAAGTCTCGTCAGAAAAATTAAGAGACATAGGATATATGGATAAGCTAACCAATACCTTAAGACCATCAAATATGCAAAATGAAGCGGCAATTGTAAAACCAATTCGCTCACTTGAAGATGCCCTAAATAAATGTCAAGTTCTAGGGATGCGTTTAAGTCGTCAACGTCGCTTCATTCTGGAACTGCTTTGGCAAGCCAAAGAGCATCTCTCAGCACGAGCAATTTATGATCGATTAAATCAGCAAGGTAAAGCGATCGGTCATACCTCGGTGTATCAGAATTTAGAGGCACTATCGAGCCAAGGTATTATCGAGTGCATTGAACGCTCGGATGGTCGGCTGTATGGCAATATCTGTGATGCTCACAGCCACGTCAACTGCATCGATACCAATCAAATTGTCGATATCTACGTAGAACTGCCCGAAGAATTGCTTAAGCAAATTGAGCAACAAACTGGTGTGCGGATTACGGAGTATAAAATTGACTTCTACGGTTACCAGATGAATAAATCTGATGTGGCAGCACAGTAGAGCTAGCTGTAAAAAGAAATACGCTTTGAACGAGTATTTTTTACAACTAGATATCGTTCAGTTCCAAATCACTTAACCTCAGGGTCTCGTCAATTTCATCAGGTTCGTGCCAAGCGTTAGAAATAATTGGTATCTCTCGTTCGGGTTCTTCAATTTGGGCTGTTTCACCATCGTAGTAATCGAGTTCGTTGCCATAGCGCTCATCCGGCAACATTAGTTCTCCTTCTGCACTCTCAATAAAAATTGTTGGTTCTCCCTCTAAGAGTTCATCATCCTCAAAGTTTCTAGAGGTTTGTGGGGGAACTAAAGACTCGATATAAGCCTGAAACTCTCCCAGAGAAAATATCGATCCGCTTCGAGTGGCAAAATTCTTGCTCTGTTCATCCAGCAAAGTTTCAAACAAGCAGGTACTTGTAAGATTTGCCGAGGTGAGATTTGCACCTTTTAAGTTAGCACCAGACAAATCGGCTCCCTCTAACCTAGCGCCAGTGAGATTAGCATTTGATAAATTAGCCCCAGCAAGATTAGCTAAAGACAAATCGGCATTTTGGAGATTTGCACCTGCCAGATTGATCCCGATTAATTCAGCCCTAGATAAATTAGCTTGCTCGAAGTTTGCCTCGGCAAGCATGACTTGATTGAGGCAGGCTGCTGCTAGTTGTACCTTAGTCAAACTCTGTCGTGCCCCTTGCCAAAAGGCAGTAGGAGAAAGCGCAGCCGTTCGATTGATAAAACTTAATAGCCGATCAGCATCAAACTCCTCTGGGCTATCTGGATTACCGCAAGGCCAAAAAGGAATTTGTGCTTCTCGCGCTCCGGAACATAGTAATAAAAACACATTGAGTCCGACAGCCGCATCGATTTGCAAGACATTCAAGGGGTTGTGAAGGGCTTGCCGCTGGGAATGAGCCTGCTGGGCGATGCCTTCATCCAGCCAGCGTCCGCGACAGTAGGCTCGATAGAAACGATAGAGACGTTCAAACAGGACTGCAAAAGAAAAAACATCGGGATTGCACTTTTGTGCTACTCGCAGACGCTCGATCGCGAGTTCTGTGATTTCAGCAGACAACAGACCATACCCCAGCAGCGCGTAAAGATGCCGAGCGACGTTGACCAAGGAGTTGATGACAAAATCAACTTCACCATATTGGTCTTGCACTTGCTCGGTAATC
>JALYGX010000050.1 GCA_030776905.1 Cyanobacteriota bacterium
GACTAGGTTCTAAGGCTTATAACAAAACTATTGTCAGTAACTACTTACTTGTGAGTTCAATCAGGGTTAAAATATGATTCTTGCCTTTAAAGATTTAAAAGCACTAGACGAGCAAGATTTTAGAGAAACGATTTCAGAGGTACTGGCTACCAGAAAACTACAGTACCAGGATGTAATTTCTGAAGAAATTTTTGATTTTCTTGAAGAAGCTAGCGTCACCTATTCCCTTGTGGCACCTGCACTTTCTCATCAGCTACGGGATATTGCTAGAACAGAAATAGAGTTTTTTCTTTCGCTTTATCAAGACAGCCTTAAAAAATCTTTTTTTACATAAAATCTACTGGTTTCATACCAATTGCCAATAGGGTGACACCTAGTTTCGTCATGTGCCCCAGACAAACTCGGTGTACCAATCACGACGCTGAGTTTCCTCAATGACCTTTTTGCAACCCTTGTACTTCCATTGAAAGGCCTTGGACATGGTGCGGTTGAAGTAATCACTGGTATTAGCAATATGGTTAGCGAAGTCGTATTCTGTACGAGTCGGGCTAATAGTGGGAGCGATCGTTGGTGCTAACGCTTGGATAAAGGGTAAAACTCTACCAAAAGAAGCAGGCAAAGGCTTAGCCTTCGCCTAAGACGTAGCCGCACTCAACCTCTGGGCAACTGAACTCGCATTGAGCGATCGCATCCTTCTTAAATACCAAAAAGTGTTTGAATCTGTTTTCGTATTTTAATAAAAGGAGTCTCTTCCGACGCTCCTTCATCGAGTAATCCTAAGTTCCGTAGCGCCTGCTGACGTTCAGATAATTTTTGAGCAATCTCATCAGCTAACTCCTGATGATCGACCAAAAGTTGCTGCAAATCGTTGTGACTTACAACAAACAGAATCGAATCTTCCAAAGTTCGGACGGTTGCTGAACGAGGCGTGCCCAAAAGTAAAGACATCTCCCCAAAAAACTCCCCTGCGTGGATGGTAGCAATATACTTCTCCGCCCGTTGAGAAAAGACTTCTACAGAGCCAGTCAAAATAATATAAAAAGAATCCCCAGGGTCATTTTCTTGACAAACAATTTGCCCCGCTGGAAACAGTTGTCGATAGCCGTACTCAATTAATCTCCGTAATTCTAAGTCCGTACAAGTTTCAAAATACGTTACCCGCCGTAGTAAATCGCGGAGAGTCCAGTTACTCAGCGATTTGGGAGCTGATTTCTTGGGTTTTGATGGAGGGCTTTTGTACGAGTGGCTGCTGGAATTAGCTCCCTCCCCTGAGCTGTCTTTATCAAACCAAGCACTTAATGCTTCCGGATAGCGGATGTTCACATCCCGTTGCGGGAAAGGAACTTCAATGCCCCGTTCCCGGAATTCATGCTCGATCCGAAAGTGCAAAGCACTTTTAATTGGGTCACTATTTTCGGGTTCATCAATCCAAACCAAGAGTTCAAAATTTAAAGAACTATCCCCAAAACTTTTAAACCATACTTTTGGTGAGGGATTGTATAAGACGCCAGATTCCATGCGGGCAGCGGCTAAAAGTGCCTCTGTAACTAATACAGGCTCAGTTCCATAAGCTACCCCAACGGGAATATGAATACAGCACTTGGGGTCTTGATAGCTCCAGTTGATAGTATTATTCTCAACAAAACGGATATTGGGAACGATAACAAAAACACCATCAATGGTACGAACAATGGTAGAGCGGATAGAAATTTTCTCTACAGTTCCTGATAACTTATCAACTTCAATAAAGTCTCCCACTTTAATCTGTTGTTCAACAAGTAGGGTTAGACCACTGATAAAATTACTCGCTAGATTCTGTAGCCCGAAGCCCAACCCAATGCCTAAAACGCCAGCTAATACGGTCAGAGAACTGAGGTTGATACCAGCACTTTGGAGGACAATTAAAAATCCTAAAGCGGTTAAAAGATAGTGAATGACTGCTGCAACAGCTTCTCGGCTTCCTCGACTCATTCCCATCCGTAGCAATAGCCCTCGTTTAATCCACTCACTGATAAAGTGAGAAACAACGAAAGCCGCTAAACCTAACAGAATCAGTACAACGATGGAACTAAGTGATAAATGCTTATCCCCAATCACAAAGAACTGGGTCGTAAATAGATGAGATACACGGCTCAGGATTTGCTGTGCTTGTTTGAAAATCCAATCCATTACTCAGTAGATTCCGCTAATCTTATGCTTGCACCATAGCAAAATATTAAGGACTATTAAGGCTACCCATCGCTTCAGGGTATTCAGTGCCCCGTTGTTCTGGAACGCCGCTTTTTCCAGATCTCTCCGGCTAACTTTTTTGAGTAAAGGTTGAAAAGGAGTGCGATCGCTTTTTAGAGATGACCCTCTTGTTTATTTGACGCTGTAGGAACGCACCACTGCCATCAAATACTGCGTCAGCGTAAACGCATCCACTCCTAACTCAGTCCGTTCTTGAGCCGCCATTATCCCGGCTTGAGCGTGCCACCACGCTGCAACAGCTACAGTTGCTTCCAAAGGCTGCTCTCGCAGGGCTTCCTGCGCCAATAGACCGCCCAAAAGTCCTGTAAGTACATCCCCACTACCGCCACGAGCTAGAGCGGGTGTGCTTTCAGGAATCAACCACACAGAGCCTCCTGGATGAGCGATCGCCGTTCTCGCCCCTTTGAACAACACCACTGCCTTACTCAACCCAGACGCCTTACGAACCGCACTCACTCGGTCTGGAAGCAAACTTGCTGAGTCGGGAAATAAGCGCTTGAACTCACCCTCGTGAGGCGTTAAAACAGTGGTAGCCTGACGCCTCAATAAAGTTGGAATCGTTCTCAGTTCGGCAAGAACATTCAAGCCATCAGCATCTAACACCAAAGGGCAGTCAGCGTCTAAGACTTTTTGCACGACTGGCTTTGCGTCCAGGGTCAAACCAGGACCACAAGCGATCGCACTATATTTACTTAAATCAAGGGTTTCTGACAGAGAAGCGATCGCTCCGGCTTCTGTCTCTGGACAACCAATAATTAACGCCTCTGGCAAATGACTAACTAGCAGGTCTTTGAGAGATTCTGGCACAG
>JALYGX010000051.1 GCA_030776905.1 Cyanobacteriota bacterium
ACTCCAGATGCCTTCCAGCAGCAACTCCAAGACTTACTCAGCCAACCCTGGTTGACAATGCACTTGTTTGATAGAACGGTTTTAATTTGTACGGCTCAGGTTATGAAGGTGGAAGTTAAACCTCCCCTATCTGACCTTGAAGGGCAAGGTGTTTTCCCGGAAGCCCAACGGGTGACAGCACTGACTCATGGAGCTAAGGCTTAGTCATTGGTTAAAAAATCAGGACAAGTGAGCGATCGCTTTGCATAAACCAAAATCAACATCTACAATCATGTCTACTGTTAGTTTGATTCGTGCTAATTCCTATGAACGGCAAGTGCTGCAAGCTTCTTTGCAGACCTTGCTGGAGCCGTTGGGAGGGATGGGTGCTTTTGTCAAAGAAGGCGATCGCGTCTTGCTTAAACCCAATCTCCTCACCTCTGGTCGTCTGGGAAAGGAATGCATCACTCGCCCTGAACTCGTTTACTGCGTTGCCCAGCTAGTACGGGAAGCTGGTGGTAAACCGTTTTTTGGAGATAGCCCTGCCTTTGGTAGTGCTATGGGAGTCGCTAGGGCAAATGGTTATCTGCCAATGATGGAAGAACTCAACCTACCCGTTGTAGAATTTCACGGGCAGCGCTACGAAACCGGAAGCGACACCTTTAACCATCTGCGACTGTGCAAAGAAGCAATGGACGCCGATGTTGTCATTAACCTGCCGAAGTTGAAATCTCATATGCAGTTGACGCTAACAATGGGCGTCAAAAACTTATTCGGCTGTGTTCCTGGCAAGATGAAGGCTTGGTGGCACATGGAAGCGGGCAAAGATGAAAATCGCTTCGGGGAAATGTTGGTAGAAACGGCACGAGCGATCGCCCCAGATTTGACGATTCTAGATGGCATCATCGGTCATGAAGGCAATGGCCCTAGTGGCGGCGAACCGCGCCAGTTGAATATCTTAGGGGCGTCTTCTGATGTCTTTGCCCTGGATCGCGCGATCGTAGAAATCCTCAACGTCGATCCAGCCCTTATTCCTACAGTAGTCGCCGGGGAGCGGTTGGGGCTTTCTCCACAACTTGCAGATATTCACTTTCCCCATCAGCGACCCCTGGAACTCCAAGTGATGGATTGGAAACTACCTGATGCTTTAGTACCCATTGATTTTGGGATGCCCCGCGTCATCAAGTCTACCTTTAAACATCTGTATATCCGGTTGATCAAAGAGCGGATAAGAGCTTATGCCGAACGGTAGATAACTGTAAGTTGAATTGATTCTGTAAATTTTGTTACAAATTGATACAAAACAGACGGCGTAAGCTGATATTACCCTCCGATTGCTTAATCACACCGCCCTATCGCCATAGGCGGTTTTTTATGTTCTGCATTTCAATGATCAATATCATCGATCTATCTCAGGAATTTTTAAAGTAATAATTTATACCCTTGTTTAGACAATCAGCCGTATTATCCACAAAAAAAGTTGTAAAAATACCTATTCCTTTAGGAGTAATTTTCGGGGTAGCTATTTTTTCACTGGGTGATTTCCTGGCAATTGTTTGCTGGAAGACAATCAGTTGAGAATAAGTCGTTAAAATATTAGAGTATCGGGTTTACAATTCGACCCAGTCTATCAAATTTGAATTGATCGAGTTCCAATTGCACCTAATTTATGGAATCAAGTAGCCCGTCTGCTAACGCTTCTGACCCGCATCCCCATAGGTGGGCAGAAATTATGGGCACGATAATTGCTTTATTGACCCTAACGTTACCTCTGTTCGTCATCGCTTCCTACTCTTCAAGCAGCAGCGTTGATATTTTGCAACAGACCACCTCCTCTCTACCAAGGTCGCAGAAGTGAGTCTAAGCTTTTTATCTAAAAAAATATCAATGGATTGATGCCCTCAAAAAGTGGGTCAATAAATACAACTGTGTAATTTAGATCACGCAGTTAGTCTCAGTGCGTTTGACTAAATGTTCTAGAGAGTGAAGAGAAAACTAGGCATTCCTTGTGACTGTCTGCTGTAGCCTGTACACCCTTTCCCCGTGTCGGACTCAGCACTCAGCACTACCTGTGACTCAGCACTCAGCTAAAATGCTACACGGGGGTTGGTCAAAGCTTTAGTAGTGGTGTTCAACCTCTACACGCTTGAGCTTTAATTGAAAAGCACCCTCAATTTGCTGTGTAGCTATAAAACATTGGTCTATGGATTTATCACGCATTCCTGCTCAACCCAAGCCTGGTCTGATCAACGTTTTAATTGAAATTCCGGCGGGTAGCAAAAACAAGTACGAGTTTGACAAAGACCTGCAAGCGTTTGCACTTGACCGGGTGCTTTATTCTTCAGTGCAATACCCTTACGACTACGGCTTTGTGCCTAACACTCTCGCGGATGATGGCGATCCGCTGGATGGTATGGTATTGATGGATCAGCCAACGTTTCCAGGGTGCGTTATTGCAGCCCGACCCATTGGGATGTTGGAGATGATTGATGGAGGCGATCGCGACGAAAAAATTCTTTGCGTTCCTGACAAAGACCCGCGCTATGCTCAAGTGAAATCTCTCGACGACATCGCCCAGCATCGGTTGGCTGAAATCGAGGAATTTTTCAAGACTTATAAAAACCTAGAAAAAAAAGTTACAGAGATTCTAGGCTGGCAAAACGTTGATCGGGTAATGCCGCTAGTAGAACAGTGCATCAAAGCTGGTAGCCAGTAGGCAAGATTTGCCAGCCAGTTCTCCCGCCAGGGAATTTTGGCAAGCCGCTTGACAGCGATCAGTCTACTATAGATATACGTGTAGGGCATTTCGCTTCCCGCGATTTGCCTGTGACAAAACTCACAAGTCAGCTACTTGAAGAACGCTAAAATTAACTGACTTGACAAAAACTTCCTGACTAAGACATGGGTGCTGTGAAAATTAAACGTAGGGGGAAGTGCGAAACCAATCTTTGTTTTTTGTACTAACTCACCCTGCGTAATTTCTTCTCGATGTGTAACCTCCACCCTTTTTTGATCCGAAACCAAGATTCCCTACTCACGGATGCCATTCGCTCTGAGTATTATTGAGTGGAAACAGAGCAGGTGTGAAGCGTTGCTAATCAAGGCTAACTGAATTGAAAGATGCCAGATTTTGAGCCAGCGGCACCAAACTTACGTACATCTAATTCTAGAGCCGATATGGTAACTGGCTCTACAAGCGATTTTGTCGTCCAATTTTGGGGCGTTCGAGGACAAATTTCCACTCCAGGAAAAGAAACAATGCGCTATGGTGGCAACACCTCCTGTGTTGAAATGCGCCTTGGCAAAAAACGCCTAATTTTTGACTGCGGTAGCGGTTTCCGGGTATTGGGTAATAATTTACTCGCGCAGATGCCAGTGGAAGCCCACATTTTCTTGACCGATTGCCATTGGGACAGCATTCAAGGATTTCCCTTTTTTGTTCCTGGCTTTATTCCAGGCAATTGTTTTCATATTTATGGGGCAGAGGCATCCAATGGTGCATCAATGGAACAGCGCCTTGGCTGTCAGATGGTTCATCCAAATTTCCCCGTCCCCCTTCAAGTCATGCGGTCAGAGCTGAAGTTCTACGACCTGACTTCTGGCAATAAAATAGTACTGGATGACGTGACGGTTGAGGCAGTCTTTCTCAACTACTCCTACCGCTCAGTGGGTTATCGCGTGACCTGGAAAGGGCACTCTGCCGTCTACGCGACTGCTCGCTTACCCTATCCCGATCGCCTTGATCACAAGCTGCTGGACTTAGCGCGTGAAGCCGATTTGCTAATTTTGGATGCTCCTTATGCTATCTCAGATAAGGACATACTGGAGTCTTCGCCGTTGCTTTGGGAAGACGACCTCTGGCAGACAGGAATCGCTACAGCAAAGGCAGCGGGTGTTAAGCGAATTATTATGTCTCGTTACAACCCTGACCATGACGATGACTTTCTCGACCAAGTGGAAAAGCAAGTTCAAACCGTCTTCCCCAATGACTTACTAGCTCGTGAGGGGATGATTGTGCCCGTGTATTAGTGCTAAGGATGACGATTTGCTGGGTCAGCCTGTGGCATTACGAACCCCATTTTTTAGATATTGGTCGGATCTGAAGATATCGCACCATTTGCTCCGACAGACAGGATATCTATCCCACAATCAGAGATTTTTCTTGTGGGGTACGCTTGCAAGCCTACCCCCATCCAAGGCTTATAGCAGTGCTGCTACGATTTGTCTTAGAGTTCAAATTAAGACTATCGAATGACCCACACTCCTTATATTGTTTCTGCTCAGTACCTTAGCGAACACCTTGATGACCCACAAATTGTAATTGTGGATTGTCGCTTTGCTCTAACTGAACCGGAATTGGGGCATCAGCACTATCAAATTAGTCACATTCCTGGTGCTCGCTTTCTGGATTTAAATCAAGACCTTTCCGCACCAGTGGAACGTCATGGCGGTCGTCATCCTTTGCCTGATTTTACCAAGTTAGCTGAAAAACTTGGAGCCATTGGAGTTAAGTCTCAGGAAACTCTAGTCGTTGCTTACGATGATTCTCGCTTGGCTTTTGCTGCCCGTCTTTGGTGGCTGCTACGCTACATGGGACACGATAAGGTAGCGTTGCTTGATGGCGGTTGGAAGGCATGGCAAGCGGCTGGCTATCCAGTTACAGATGCCTTACCGACACCCCAACCAGAAACGTTTGTGCCGCAATTGCGTTCTGATTGGGTGGTGAATATTGACACTCTGAAAGTGCGTAAAGACTTGCCGGATGTAGTGGTCATTGATTCGCGGGAAAGCGATCGCTATTTAGGCAAACGAGAGCCTATCGATCCAATAGCGGGTCACATTCCAGGAGCCATTAATTACCCTTGGCAAGATGTCACGGATGCCCAAGGCTATCTTCGCTCAATTTCCGAGCAACAACAACGGTGGGTAGATGTTGAGCCAAGTGCAGAAGTTTTAGTTTATTGCGGTTCTGGAGTTACCGCTTGCGTCAATCTCTTATCCCTTGAACTGGCTGGGATTAACACTGGCAAGCTTTATGCTGGCGGTTGGAGTGACTGGTGTTCTTACTTGCAATGAAGCACCTTACGGGTAGGTGCGTTGATCAGAGTTCAGGCAGATCGACAAATTTGAATGTAGAGTTGATAAAGTACATCTCCAGCCGACTTTCTGGAGTTAGGCTTAAGAATGATTTAAGTGGAGGCTTGACAGCATGAGAAATCGGTAGCAGAGATTGCCGAATATCACTAAACAGTAATTATTAGCAAACTCTTACATAAACATTGCTAAAATAAGAAATTCGATTAAATTCACTAGAATTATTAGGTCTTAGTTTATATGCCATGCTCTATGAACCGTCTTTCTATTTTTGTAGACGGGAACAATATGTTCTACGCACAACAAAAAAATGGTTGGTTTTTTGATCCAAGGAGGGTTTTAGATTACTTTAAAACCGAGCCAAACACAACCCTAGTCAACGCTTTTTGGTACACCGGCTTAAAAGATCCCCAAGATCAACGTGGATTTCGAGATGCTTTAATCAGCCTTGGTTACACCGTCCGGACAAAAATTCTTAAAGAATATTACGACGATAACTCAGGTCGCTATTCTCAAAAAGCTAACTTAGATATAGAAATTGTTGTAGATATGTTTAATACGGTCGAGCAGTACGATCGCGTAATTCTTTTTAGTGGGGATGGCGATTTTGAACGAGCAATTGAATTACTACGTTCAAAGAATACACATATTACAGTAGTATCAACAGAAGGGATGATTGCTAGAGAACTAAGAAATGCAACCGATCGTTACATAGATTTAAATGATATGCGCGAGCAAATTGAGAAAAGTGACTATTAATTAGAATTGATCAAAAATTATCCCGTATATTTTATAAATTGAGGACACAATACTCCCATGTTGGCAAAAGGAGCTATGAACAAGGAATCGCAACCAGACCGCATTATTATTTTCGATACCACGTTACGGGATGGCGAACAGTCTCCAGGCGCAACCCTGAACGTGGATGAGAAGCTGACCATTGCTCGGCAACTAGCGCGACTGGGAGTAGATGTCATCGAAGCAGGTTTCCCCTATTCCAGCCCTGGCGACTTTGAAGCCGTGCAAAAGATTGCTCAAGTAGTCGGAGTTGAGTCGGGACCAACAATTTGTGGTTTGGCAAGAGCAACCAAGGCGGACATCCAAGCAGCCGCCAACGCCCTGAAACCCGCTGCCAAGCCACGAATTCATACCTTTATTGCCACATCAGATATTCATCTAGAGTACAAGCTCAAGAAGTCGCGAAAGGAAGTCGTAGCGATCGCCGAAGAAATGGTCGCTTATGCCAAATCCTTTGTAGACGATGTAGAATTTTCTCCCGAAGATGCAGGACGCTCTGACCCAGAGTTTCTCTACCAAGTATTGGAACGCGCGATCGCGGCAGGTGCAAAGACCATCAATATTCCTGATACCGTCGGTTATACAACGCCCAGCGAATTTGGGGCATTGATTCGCGGCATCAAGGAAAATGTCCCCAACATAGACCAAGCGATTATTTCCGTCCACGGTCACGATGACTTAGGTTTAGCCGTAGCGAACTTCCTAGAAGCCGTCAAGAATGGCGCACGCCAGCTAGAATGCACGATTAACGGCATCGGCGAACGGGCAGGAAACGCTGCCCTAGAAGAATTGGTGATGGCACTACACGTCCGCCGTCAGTATTTCAACCCCTACTTGGGACGCCCAACAGAATCAGAAGCACCACTGACAAATATTGATACGCGCCAGATTTACAAAACGTCCCGCCTGGTTTCTAACTTAACGGGAATGCTGGTGCAGCCCAATAAAGCCATTGTTGGGGCAAATGCCTTTGCCCACGAGTCCGGCATTCACCAGGATGGCGTCCTCAAGAACAAGCGGACTTACGAAATCATGGATGCCCAGTCCATTGG
>JALYGX010000052.1 GCA_030776905.1 Cyanobacteriota bacterium
GCATAAGTATCGATCGCCAGTTGCTGCTGTAACTGCAACAGGTTAACCACCCGTAGGGCGGGGAAACTCACAGGCAATTGGGATCTTGATGCTGCCAGAGTCTGAATATCTGTGTCGGCGGCTGTGATAAAAACAATCGGTGCTGGTGTCTGTTCAATAAAAACAACGCCTTCTGTTTGAGGATTCCATCCTCCGGGCGTTGCGGCGATGCGATGCATAGTTGTGTCCTTTTGATTTAGCGAGTGACAACTTGACTTGTTATCTCACTTTTGTCGGTGGAGAGATGCCTTAGATAAAGATTGAAGAACATAGTACAACCGAGTCGCCGAGTCTTGGATAGCATCAACAAGGGGACTATGCCATGATTCAATTATTGGGCTGATTAGCGAGTGGCAAGGTCAATTGGTAGAAACCTGTCGCTTTTTATTTATTAAGTCAATCCAGAGTAATGCCTATATTGGGTGATCCGAGATTCAGCCGAATTTTGCCCTTGACCATGTTCGAGCGGCTACAAGAGCTATTGCAGCAGATGAGGTCAAACATTGGCGAAGATGCTGTAATCGTATCAAATGATGAACTTTTTAAAGCGGAGATTGTTCCAGAGGCTCAGGCACAACGGTTTACTGTTTTAGTCTCAAAACAGTTTAGTGCATTGCTGTTGGGGGAACGGCAAGAAGCAGAATTATCGGCAGTCGAGGACAGCAAGCAGACACTCTACAAAGTAGGGTTGACATTTGCTCCAGATGCGATCGCTCTTTTTCTCACCCAGCTAGCTGAGAACGGACAAAGCCTTCCCCTGACTCTGAATTTACTCGCTCGAACTCAAGCCTCTGTCCAACCTAACGATGCAGCTATCCAGAGTGAATTTACACTTTCATTAATTGAAATTATCTCCTCCAGCACAAGCAACGACTTACCATCTCCCAATCCAATCCACGCCAATACGTTTGCTTGTCAACCCCTAGTAGAAAAAGCACTACGCCAACAAGTTGAACAAGAGCGTCTGATCAATCAAGTAACCACTCAGATTCGCCAGAGTTTAGAGTTACCAGTCATCCTCAAAACGGCTGTTGAGCAGGTACGACATTTCCTCCAGGTAGACCGCTTACTGATCTATCAATTTGATGACTTCCAATGTGCCGCTGTCGCTACGAAACGAAATATTGCCCTACAGGGAGATAAGACAGAACCCTCAATTTTACTCTCACTTCCTAAACGCTCACCCCTCAACCCTGAACTGGATTGGGGTTGCGTTACTTACGAAGCTAGAGCTTCCAGTGATATCTCCTCAGTCCTGAATTTAATTGAGGAAGAGAACTGCTTTATTGAAGTATCCAATTGTCGAGAGAAGTATCAGCAAGGAGTAACGATTGCTGTTGATGATGTCGAAACAGCTTACACCGACTCTTCTTGCTTTTTGGAATTACTACGACAGACGCAGGTACGAGCCAAGTTAGTCGCCCCGATTATCGTTCAGAACGATTTGTGGGGGCTGCTGATTGCTCACCAATGTTTTGAACCGCGCCAATGGAAAGAAAGTGAAAAAACCTTTCTGAATAAGATTGCAGAACATCTAGCCGTTGCCATCTACCAAGCTCAGTTGTACGCTCAGTTGCAACAGCAAAAAACCACTCTCGAACAACGGGTAATCGAGCGCACGCAAGAACTCCGGGACACGCTACAAGCCGCACAAGCGGCAAACCGTGCCAAGAGTGAATTTCTAGCGGCGATGAGTCATGAGTTACGGACGCCCCTGACTTGCGTAATCGGGATGTCGGCTACACTACTACGATGGTCTTTTGGTAAACAGGGAGCGCAGACGGTACCGCTCCACAAGCAGCGCAGCTATCTAGAAACTATCCAGGAGAGTGGGCAACACCTGCTAGAGCTGATTAACGATATTCTCGATTTGTCTCAAGTCGAGGCGGGGAAGGCGGTGCTAAACCTCAGTGAGTTTTCCTTAAGCAAGCTGACCTACCAGACGTTGAGTACTCTACAGGAAAAAGCTTTCCACCAAAAGGTAAGCTTGGAAATGGATTTTCAGGTGGAGCAACATAGCGATCGCTTTTGTGCTGACCAACGTCGGATTAAGCAAATTCTCTTTAACCTCTTGGGCAATGCTGTCAAATTCACCCCCGCAGGCGGTAGGGTAACTCTACGAGTCTGGCGAGAACAAAATTTAGCGATTTTTCAAATTGAAGACACTGGCATCGGCATTGCTGATGACCAGTTACCCCTACTGTTTCAAAAGTTTCAGCAGCTAGAAACGTCCTATCACCGCACTTATGAAGGTACAGGTCTAGGTTTGGCGTTAACAAAACAGCTAGTAGAACTACATGGGGGCAGAATTGAAGTTGAATCAGCCGTTGGTGAAGGGTCTTTGTTTACGGTTTGGTTGCCAGCTCAACCTCTAGTCACAGCCGCCTCTAGCAAAGCAACAGCCAGTCAAAGAAATAGTCATAAACCTCTAGGAAGTATTGTCCTAGTAGAAGCTCAAGAGGAAAGTGCAACGCCGATTTGCGAAATGCTTACAACGGCAGGTTATCAGGTTGTATGGCTCATCGATGGTTCTACGGCTGTTGAGCAAATTGAACTGCTGCAACCCAAAACTGTGATTTTAGGCTGGCAGTTAACGGGAATGGATGGTTACGAAATGACCCACAGCCTGCGTAACTCCCCCACAACCCAACAAATCAAAGTTTTAGCCTTAACAACTCCTACCCTATCAGAAGACCAAGAACACGATTTGAGTGCTGGGGTCGATGCTTACTTGCATAAACCTGTAGAACCCGTACAGTTACTGCACAAAGTGAGAGCCTTAATGGGAGATTAGTTGTTATCCCTCTTCTGTCACTTTCCGGGTATTCTGAATAAAAGAAGAAAAAAAGAAAACCCTGAAAGGTAAGTAGGGCAATGGATGTAGAATTACAAATCCTGAAACATTTGGCAAGAGATGCTCACCCAACAGTTGCCATCATAGATGAATATTGTGCCGAGTATAAAGACCTGTTTAAAGAAGTAAGAAATTATGAGTGCTTCAAATATTTACATATAGGAATAATGTCACCAATCAAAAGAAAATCATTACCAGAGATAGCGAAAGTGGTAAGTATAAACTCCGCACAGTCATTACATCATTTT
>JALYGX010000053.1 GCA_030776905.1 Cyanobacteriota bacterium
GTGCTGCCACCGCCAGAGCGATCGTCAGCAGGAGTTCGATTAGCTCCACCAGGACTTGTAGTGTCACCTCCATCAGAAGGAGACTGAGTACCACTCTGAGCTAGCCCGTCTATGCTTTTTACATTAGAGTCGGTGCTAGAAGTTTGATCACTCAAAGCTAGATTCAAGGCACTCGGATGGGGATTGATTAACGCAAACGCTGGAACGTTAAGGCAAACACTAGCACTCGCCACTCCTGCCATGTAAATAAACTTCTTGATTAAATTTTTCTTTGGCTGGACGCTCATTAGTATCTCCTTGCTTCTAGGTTGAAAAAGTTCTGAGCTTATTGCTACTTGGTTAGAGTTCAAAAACTGTTGTTTGATTTTTTTGAACTAGGGTCAGCTCCCTCAATTCCGAATTCAGAGACTTATTGGTTCAAGCTCTCGGTTAAGACTACCTTGCTTGATTTACTAGCTCGTCTGCCTAAAGACTTATCTCGTAGTATTTTTTGTTCTTCTAGATAGAGAATAAGTTTAAAGAATTGCACTGGGGGATGTTTATCAAGATGCAGAAGTTTAAGACAGCCTGTCAGCGCAAAACCCTAAACAACCATTAGCTCATAAATTGCAACTGGCTCATCCTTACCTTTGACCTTCACAGAATCATCAACCAATTGCAGCTTAAAATCTTGTGGATATCGTAGTGCCGCGACAACTGATTCGGTTACTAATACAGTACGGTTATATTTCCGGGTCAAACTCTCAACCCGCGCTGCCACATTCACCGCATCCCCAACAACTGTAGACTCAATCCGTGAGGTGAAGCCAATCGTACCCATTACCACCTCACCTCGGTGAATGCCGATGCCAATATTAACCGAAGCCTGACCTTTGCGAAGACGTTCCTCATTAAATGCTTGAAGCGTTTGGTGCATGGCTTGAGCCGCACGCAGAGCGCTGCCAGTCGTCTCGTCCTCGAATAGTGCCATAATCGCATCACCGATGTACTTATCAATAAAGCCACCTGCATCGTTAATGACTTGCCCCATACAAGCAAGGTAGTCATTCAACAATGCAAAGGTTTCTAAAGGCGTCATCTGTTCCGACATCGATGTATAGCCACGAATATCGGCAAACAAAATCGTAATCGTGCGGGTCGCTGCGACACCCACCTGGATATTTTCAATACCCTCAGAGGCAATAACCGTTAGAAATTTCCCTGGCACGAAGCGTTCAAAGGACTCAAGTGTTTTCTGAAGTCGGCTAAAGGATGCCTGTAGTGCTGTAGCCATCTCATTAAAAGCCTCTGCTAAGGCTCCAATTTCATCAGCACGATGAATGTCAGCGCGATGCTGTAAATTCCCTGCCGCAATTTTTGTGGCACTTATTTGCAGCCGTCGTAACGGATAGCTCAACTGCATCGCCAGGATGTAGGCACCCACAAGACCGACACCCCAGCCAAGCGCCCCGACCAGTAATGCCCTGTTGACCGCGTTCTGCACAGCGCGATTCACTTGGCGCAGTGAAATGCCAATCCGGAGAGTACCAATTTTTTCCCCCAAAGAATTGCGTATATCGGAGGCAACTTCAATCACTCGTTCGCGACGACGCGCCCGTAGCTGACCCTTGGGAAACTCAACGTTTCGCAGAACAAACGTTTCTGCAACGCGACTAGCCCCATATACGTCAAGCGCTGCCTTAGTGATATCGGATGGTACGATATCAGGAACGTACTGCTCCTGAAAATCCTCAGGCACGGCAGCGACAATCTGATTAGACAACCGGGTATCTGAGATCAGAATATAGATAAACTCCGAGTTTCGTCTTAGCAGAAGATTGATACCTAGGCGAATTTGACTCCAATTCTGGTCTACTAATTCGTTCGTCCAGGCATTGGATAGCGCTACACCAAGTGTCTGGGCTTCCTGCCGCTTCTGTTCACGGTAGACATCGCTCTCGTTACTAGCCCAACTCCACACCACGACACCAACAATCACCACAATCAAGAGTGTGGTGGCAGCCATGATCCGGGTGCGGATTGAGCGGAAGGGAGCTCGCTTCATAGAGTTTTGAGTTTTAGATTTTTAAGGAGCAGCGCTCTTCCACCCTGACTTTTAAGATAGTGCTAAATTGTAAGTCTTTGCGCTCCTTGCTCATGAAGGATCTTGCAGAGAAGGATTGCCGGAGCGCCTACCTAGGGTGAAGTCGAGGAGCTACTGGTTTTACCTAGCCCCGTTTCAGTCACCTCAAGTTCCTCTACAAAGGTCATCCAGCGCCAAGCGTCGGACTGAGTTTTACAGGCAGAAGAGAGTGCCAGAGTCACAGGACCACCCATCTTTGCAGGGATTGGCTTTCGGTCATCGCCCCAATGTGTTGCCAGGAGAATATTGCAGCGCTGGATATCAGATGCCTCTACGCGAATAGGTTTTGCGAGGTTGTGGTAAATCGGTGATTTCCCCCGTAAGATGACGGCACTGCCTTTGGGAAGCGTAAGTCCAGCAGCAGCAAGTACATCCTGCATCCGCACCCCGTAGAGCTTGACCTTGCCGACTGGCCAACCGATTCGGTAGCCAACCGTTTCTTCAACCCTGACGGGTGGCAGTTTTTCGAGGGCGGCGGCATCGAATAGGCGCTTGCCTACTTTCAGGTGTATCGGCTCTGTGCCAACTACCATATCGGTAATGTAGAACGCCCAGTAGCGGTCGGGATACTGTTGCTGGAGCTGCGGATACTGATTATAAGGGAAGACCAGGTAAAGGGGACCGCCATCGCTACGGGAAATCTTTCGGTTATCACGCTCTAAGGCAATAATAATTGGGTAGTGACGCAGGTCGCCAAGGTTGACGGTTACCCGGTAGCCGTCATGGGCAATAAACGTTACCTCCGTGACATCGGGCGCAACACCAAACTTGTCAAGCAGCTTTGAGACAGCAACACCACGGAAGTGGAAAGTTGAATTGGGATTCTTGGTATTGTGCGGCTCCTTTGTCCAAACTGATGTTGTTGCTAAGGATTCCAGTTGTGCCAAGCTCAATCGTATTGGCTTACCCCTTGAGGTTTGCCCTTGAACAACGAATGGCCAATCGGTTTTGGTTTGGTTTTTCTGGTGGAGCAATACCTGTGCTGTATTTTGGGCGATCGCTTCTTGGCGCAATCTTTCTAACTTGGCATCAGTTAGTTCCTCAGTACACCCAGTCAGGTAAGCCACTATATTGAACAAGACAAAAACTAGAGGTATACCTATCAACGT
This sequence comes from Cyanobacteriota bacterium, assembly GCA_030776905.1. GTDB lineage: Bacteria > Cyanobacteriota > Cyanobacteriia > Cyanobacteriales > Coleofasciculaceae > CADCTM01. The sequence continues at coordinate 3,232 of JALYGX010000053.1, forward strand.
TTTCTTCACACAGACCGCCTAACCTTCTTAAACCATACTAGCGAAATTAACACGATGGTTCTGGCTATTAGGTTTCGCCGTCAATAAACGCCAATTTCTAGATGGTTTATAACTCACACAAAGCCTAGCTATCTACCTTCAGACTCAGCTACACCTTCACTATCAGGCTGGCTTACGCTACCTAATAAATAGCTAGGTAGGAGGAAGAAGTTGCTGATAATTTATGTTTTTATAAAGTAAAGAACAGTCCTATAGGAGAGTTTTCAGATGAAAAACCAAGATATTTACAAACTTAACTCAGCTTTTCTTGTGCATACGGCTTTATTAGTTGGGTTTATGTTTACTATTTCCCTAGGGTCTTTTGCTTATTGGTTCCCAGGTTCAACACTTATCTCAGCTCCAACAACTCTTAACTCAAGTTCGGTGTCACCCAAGAAATAGAAAATAGCTCTGGTTTATCTTCCAAAACTAGGTCTTTCATTACTTTTAGATTGATAGACCCATAAAATCAAATGAAAGCTAGTTATAAAGCTTTCCCTAACGTGCGATTACCGATAAATTTAGAAAATTACAAAGATTAGGAAGAAGGCGATCGCAATTACGACAATAGCACCCGCTAGGGTTTTGACAGATGAACCTTGAGTCTGATGCAGCTCATTAGAGTTCTCGGCTACTTCAACCAGCGTGCCACCGCTTGACGTTAACCACTCTGCTACTTGTTTAGATCTGGGCAGATCTGAGGGCAGTTTGCCTAAAGCTTCCCGCCATAGCGATACAGCCTGCTCCTCATTGTTTTGTTGTGCGTAGAGAATACCTAGATTGGCTAAAGTTTGACCTTGCCCATAATGGTCTTCTAACTCACCGAAGATGTTCAAGCTTTCCTGGTAGCGATCGCTAGCCTTTTCCCAGTTGCCCTGCTGAGAGTAAACATTAGCGAGGTTACCCAGACTTTGAGCAACTCCAAGACGGTTTCCTAATTCGTGGAACATACCTAAGCTCTTCTCATAGCAAGCGTTTGCTTTGTCCCAGTCACGCTGTAAAGAATGAATATTGCCCAAGTTAACCAGAGTTTGGGCATCTATATGACGTGAAGCGCTGCTATCTTCAGAGGAATCGCCTTCAGGCAAATCTGTCAGCGCCTGCGTTACTTC
>JALYGX010000054.1 GCA_030776905.1 Cyanobacteriota bacterium
CTCCAGTTCCGGTCGCCGTTACCCTCACCCCAGATAATGATGAGGTTGATCTAGGTGTGGGGGCTGGGGTTCCCCTCACTCTCAACTTTGCTGGCGATGCTACGGCTTTAGTCCCCCAAACTGTGACCATTACAGCAGTTGATGACGGCATCGTTGAAGGGCTTCAAACCACCACAATTACCACCAGCATCAACACCACCGATCCGGGTTTCGCTGGACTTGACATCCCTAGTTTCAGTGTTGATATCACTGACAGTGTGATTGGCGATCCAGATCCTGCCGATCCAGATCCTGTCGTTCCAGGCCCTATCGTTCCAAATCCTGGCAACTCAGGTATACCCAGTCTAATTCAGGGTCCAAACGATATTTTTACTGTTCAAGGTTCCCCTGGACAAGAAGTCGTACTCCAGTTTGACCTCGGTACAAGTAACACGAGTTTTCTGAATGAAATTGGGGTTTTTGTCGTCGATGACGCTCAAGGCACCATCGACGGCATTGCCCCAGGTCAGCCTAACTACTTGCAAGCTGCCCTCAACAATGCCCAACCGATTTTCTCAGTCCTCCCAGACGCTAATAGTTTGCTTGGTGATGTCAACCTCTCTCGTCAATTAAGCTTTGAAGCGGGTACGCAGTTGGGATTTTACCTAGTGCAAGGCAGCACCGCCGCCGCCGCGCAGGCTAACTTAGCAGCTGGGCAGACGCCGCCGAATGTTTTGTTTGGTTCGCCTTCCTTCAATGCTAATGGTGTTGACTATCTGGAAACTTCAGCTCTCAGCAATGGAGGCTTTACTCTAGCTTGGCGAGACCAGCAGGGTGGGAGTGACCAGAGCTTCAACAACGTCGTACTGACAGCCCAAGCCACCACGAATTCAACCCTCCCAGTGGGTACACAGCTCCAACAGACAGCGCAACTGGAACTGATCGATCTACGTGCCCAGGCGGGTCAGGTCGTTAACTTTAACTTCGGTATTAATAGCGAAGCGAGATATAACAACACGATTGGTCTGTACGTGGTCGAAGATGAACAAGGTACGATTACCGACCAGTTAACGGGTGCGCGACTTACTCCAGGTCAAGCGGGTTATGCCGAAGCCGCGATTCGACAGACGGCGTTCGTATCCGAACTGGAATCCAACCGGGAAGCTACGGGTCAATCGCAGCTAAACGGTGGAGCTATCTATGCGCCATATATCATTGCGAATGGCACCCAGAGTGAATTTCTAGCATCAAATCCCGTTAATCAGGGGAATGGGGAGGACGTTCCCTTGGCTTACTTTGCTTATCAGGGAATAAACCAGGATGCGGTTGACCACGTCCGCGTGCTAGGGAATAACACCTTTGGTTTCGAGGATTTGTTCGGCGGTGGTGACAATGACTTTAACGATCTTGTCTTCCAGGTCACAATTACCTAGGTGTTGGTGAAGGTTTAAGTCTCGTTTTTGGGAATAGGGAATGGGGAATACAAAAGCCCAATTCCCTATTCCTCATTACCCAAGGTCAGATAATTTCATGTGTATCGCCAATAAACTGAAATGGTATGACTTGAAGCACAAAACTTTAAGCACCTTTTACAAGCAGCCGAGACACAGCCAAGATTAGCTCCTAAAATAGCCTCGGAAGAGTTCATTTAAGTAGTTATGACCAGTGTCCTGCGATCGCCCTACACAGAAGAACAAATTGCCGCTTGGCTGCGTGGTTTACTCACCATTGCGTGGGCAGACGGTCACTTTGACCCAGAAGAGCAAGAAATGCTTGCTCAAATCACTCAAGACCAACTGGCTCCTGCTATAAATTTGCCAGCGATTGAGGAACCCATTTCTCCTGAGGAACTTGCAGCCGCTCTGGGTAAAGACATGGCAATGGCAGAGAATTTTATGAGAACAGCCACAATGGTTGCCTTAGCCGATGGCGTATACTCTACCACTGAAGCCGATGTTTTACACCAGTTCTGCGAGGCGCTGGGCCTAAAGGTGGAAGCACTGGACGCTTTGCGGCTTACCCTTTATGACCATCAGGCGATTAAGCCATCTGACCCGGCGCATGACTTGGTTCAACAACCGGGGATGTCTCCTCACCCTCATTCAGATATCCTGCAACCCGTGCGGGATTGGTTAGACGCAATGGAAATTCATGACCCACGGGTAGCGCGATTCGTATGTAAAATGATTCCTGCTCAATGTCCGTTTGAACGCGATGTCAAACTATTCGGTCGCAAAATCGTCCATATCCCGCCGCTATGTAAAATTAATCCTCTCTACGAGCAGTTAGTCGGTTTGCGATTCCGGGCGTTATCCTATCTAGCGGACGAGAGAGGCGAAGACATCTCTACTTATTGTTGAGTCGTAGTGGGTTATTAGTTGTTAGTTATAGATATAGAAACCAATAACCAATAACAAACAACAAAGTAATGCAATTTATCGACCAAGTAGAGATTGAAGTAGAAGCTGGGAAAGGAGGCGATGGAATCGTTGCGTTTCGGCGGGAAAAGTATGTGCCTGCTGGTGGGCCAGCAGGCGGTAATGGAGGTCGCGGCGGGGATGTCATCTTAGTAGCTGTAGAAAACCTGCAAACCTTGCTGGATTTCAGGTACTCCAGTCGGTTTCAAGCCGAGAACGGCGGACGTGGTGGACCCAATAATCGGACTGGGGCAGATGGAGGCGATCGCACAATTCTAGTTCCTTGCGGTACTGCCGTCTATGATGCAGACACCGATGAAATCCTGGGCGATTTGGTAGAACCCGAACAAACGCTCTGTATTGCTAAAGGTGGCAAGGGAGGTTTGGGAAACAAGCACTTCCTCAGCAATCGAAACCGCGCACCGGAGTATGCCTTACCGGGACTGCCAGGAGAGCAACGAAGGTTGCGCTTAGAGTTGAAGTTGCTTGCAGAAGTCGGCATCATTGGTCTACCGAATGCTGGCAAGTCTACCTTGATTTCATCCTTATCAGCAGCTCGACCGAAGATAGCCGACTATCCCTTTACAACTCTAATTCCCAATTTAGGTGTTGTACGTAAACCTAATGGAGACGGCACGGTTTTCGCCGACATTCCAGGGTTGATTGAGGGGGCACATCTAGGTACCGGTTTAGGTCACGACTTCCTGCGCCATATCGAACGCACTCGCTTGTTGCTACATTTGATTGATGCCACGGCTGATGACCCCATCGCTAACTATCAAACTATTCAACAGGAGTTACAAGCTTATGGACGCGGGTTGGCAGAGCGTCCACAAATTCTCGCTCTCAATAAGGTGGATGCTGTTGAGGCAGAGACTTTAGATACCATTGCCGCCCAGCTAAGTCAGTTAAGTCAGGTGCCAGTTTTCCAGATTTCAGCGGTTGCTCAAACTGGATTGGATCGACTGTTACAAAAAATTTGGCAGTCCCTCGACCAACTGGCGTCTAGCGATGTGCCAACCTTAACTGGGCTTTGACAATCTCTCTGCTAAAGTCTTCACGCTTTACTTCTCACTGGAATTGTCAGGTGATTGAACGAACACTTTTTAAAGGCATTGAGTTTGTACTAGGAGTGGCGCGGGGTTGGTTGAAGTAGTCATAGGTTTTGCGAGAGATTTGGCGGATTAGCTCTTCGGCGCTGGCATCGTTAAAGGGACGCTTAACCATGACGGCGATAACGTAACGCTTACCCGTAGGCATTTCCACTAAGCCAACATCAGCGAGTAGCGAACCAATATTGCCTGTTTTGTGAGCAATGCTGGCACCAGTTCCCAATCCTTGGGGTAGCAGGGTGTTGATTTCGTTTCGCTGCATGATATTCAATAAGCGATCGCGTGATTGCGATGACACTAGGTCGCCTCGCTGCACAACCGACATCAAATTTGCCAATTCTTTCGGAGAAGTGGTGTTCGTGCCTTCTATATCCGGCAGTCGGTTGCGAATTGCTGTTGTTGTCAAACCCCAACTGCGGAATCGTTGATTCAGTGCTTGGGCACCTCCAAGGCGTTCGATCAGCATATTAGTGGCAGTATTATCGCTAATGACGATCATCTTCGTTGCCACTTCTAGAGCGGTGTACTTCGTTCCGGCTTGTTTGTACTGCAAATCGCCGGAACCGCCTGCAATTGTTCCCGCTTTCAGCGTCAGCCGTTCGTCCAAACGAACTTTACCCGCATCAACATCCTGAAAGAAAGCAATCAGAATTGGCAACTTAATCGTGCTAGCAGAAGCAAAGGAAGTACGACCATCCAAATCCATATAAGCCCCCGTATCGAGATCGAGGACGAACACTCCCGGTGTTAATGTCGAGTATGGCTTTGCTAGAGGCTGGATTTGTGCTTTTAATCCTGAGATTTCCGGAGTTAGCTGTAGCGATGGAGAAGGGTTTGCAGGCGTTGGGCTGGCTGGGACTTGTTTTTTTGCCGTGTCCTGATGCTTAACTGACGCTTGTGTTGCTGGATTTAAGGCAGACAAGAGCGTCCCAGCAAGTGCGCCAATGCCAATCCCCAAAATCAGCAGACGGATGATGTAGACAAGCGGACCGACAGGACGTTTTTGCGGATGACGAGGCGGAGTTGTCTGACTTAGGGAAGATTGATAGCTAGCCGATGGCTTGACACGTCTAGCACGGGTTGTCCCTGGTTGGGTTGGGGCACTAGATAGCGTTTCGTTACTGCGTAACTGATTAATGTTTCGGCGACGATTGCGGGTATCGCTGTGTGGTTGAAATGGTTGGGATACCTGACCCTCATATAGTGATCGTCTTTTGGGTCCCGGATTAGCCGCGCTCGATATAGAATTTTGGTTCCCGCGTGCTAAGAAGGGGTTGGATTTTAAATTGGCATCTTGCCTGAACGCAGGAGGTTGAGATGGTGGGATGTTGGCTTTCGGATTTACTTCCCACGGATTCAGCCGCTGTAACTTTGGTGAGGATACCGGTTGATTTTCCTCTCTTGTGTATCCCAATTCCTGATTTTTGTAGTCTTGGTTTTGTGAAAGCGATTTTCCGGGTTCGGTTCTAGAACTAAGCCGTTGCTGGCTGATTTCAGCATCAGGTTGTAACCGTCGCCGCTGAGGATGGATGCGCAAGACAGGTGGGGGGACTGTCTGCTGGGGGGTGACTTGTTTGATAGGTACGGCTTTGGGGCGCGACCCTAAAGGCGGTTGGGAGGGGAGGCGCGTCTCCTCTTGACCCAGAAGCTGTTTTTGCCCACGAGGCTGGCGAGAACGCCGCTGAGTAGCGCTTGGTTGCTCTGCACCAAGCTTACGCAAATGCAGCCGCGTTGGCTCCTGGGGAATGCCTATGTTGCGCTTCCCTTGTGGGCGATAGTCGCTTGGCTGCTGTTGCACCAAGTTTCGCAAACGCTTTCGCCGGAGTGGTTCTCCAATAACACCGCCTGAACTGTGTTCCGTGCTAACACTATTGCTAACGCTGTTTTCAGGCCTGACAGGCAAGCCAAAGCGATCGCGCTGTTCTGGCTGTTCTCCTTCAGAATTCTCTGGTTTACGCCTCTTACCCCTAGACGCTGCCATTCATGACTCCTCTAACACAACTAACCTGAGTTGTAGATTGCTGACTCACACTATCTCTTTTATCAGCAATTTGGTAATTGCTGGGGTGCGATCGCTACTTGGTACAACTCATTTAACGCCAGCCTATTTTAAAACTGGTTTGGCTCTGAGTCATCACCAACAACAGACCTTGGCTGAAATTGTAGCGCCCATTCTATCTGACGGAGAATTCCTCTGAGCATAGTAACTTCCTCTGTCGTCGGTGTTGCCCGATTCAACAGATATCGAAACTTTTTCAAGCGTGCCGGGGCAGTATGAGGATAAAGGTAACCAATCTTCAACAACACGGCTTCCAAATGTTCGTAGTAGTCTTCCAAAGCATCTAGTGGCGCAGTTGTGCGGGATGGGTGATTGAGTAAGGAAGAAGGGGGAAGTACATTTTGACCGGAATCTTGTAATGGTTCTTGGGTACTCTGATAAAGCTCGTAACAGCAAACGGCGACTGCCTGAGCGAGGTTTAAAGCGGGATACTCGGAACTGGAGGGAATACAAACAAATCGCTGGGCATAATTAAGCTCAACATTACTTAAACCCCGGTCTTCTGGACCAAAAATTAAGGCCGATGTCACAGTATCTTCTAGTAACCAAGGCAGTGCCGATCTGGGGGGTTCTAGTGAGATGGGAAAAGTGCGGACACGGGCAGTCGTTGCGATCGCACGTTGACATCCCGTTAAAGCCTCTGGCAACGTCGCCACCTGTTGGGCAGCTTCCAGGACATCCCCCCCATGAACTGCCATTTTCTTCGCCTCCTCCCCCAAGAAATCGCACTGAGGGTTGACTAGCACCAAAGTCCGCAGCCCCATATTTTTCATGACACGGGCAACAGAACCAACATTCAAAGGGCCAGCAGGTTCTACTAAAATTATCCTGACACTCGCTAATCCCATGTCAAGGCTTGCCGTTCGGGAGATAGTGTAGGGAAAGCAATCGAGGTGACATGGGTTGAGCTAAATTGCTCTTTTTGAGGCATTTACAATTACTATAGTTACTCTATCGTCAACTTAGCATGGCACGCCAGCGCTCTAAATCTGACCTACCCACAAAAATCTGCGCCGTTTGCGATCGCCCATTCACATGGCGCAAGAAATGGGCAGCTTGCTGGGATGATGTCAAATATTGCTCAGAACGCTGCCGCCGACGTAAATCTCAAGCTGATTAGGGATAGGCGTAGCTTTAAAGACCTAGTTAACTACTGCACCCGCTCGGAAAACAGTATATTGGTATCGTTAATTTAGACATAGGCTATCGATATATTGGCAAAGGCAAGCCGTTATCAGCGTGTATTGTCTTTGGTTTTCAATGTTTATTCGATTTTCCCCTATAGGTGAACTGAAAATTAGAACTCTCAACTATTGAAAAGATGTCACATCAGGTGCAACCCAAACTGATTATCCACGGTGGTGCTGGTAGTTCCCTCAAAGGCAAAGAGGGGGCGCAAGCGGTGCGGAAGTCGCTTTATAAAGTCATCGAAGAAGTCTATTCCTTGTTGCTAAGTGGTGCCAACGCTAGTCAAGCTGTAGTACGCGGCTGCCAGATGTTAGAGGATGACCCCCGCTTTAATGCCGGAACGGGTTCAGTACTGCAATCCGATGGACAAATCCGCATGAGTGCCGCTTTGATGGAGGGACAATCTCAGCGCTTTAGTGGTGTGATTAATGTCTCGCGAGTGCAAAATCCGATCAATCTGGCAAGGTTTTTGCAAGACTCAGCCGATCGCGTGCTATCTGAGAATGGCGCAGCTGAACTGCTGCGAGAACTGAATGCCCCACTTTACAATCCCCTGACTGACATTCGATTACAAGAGTGGATGCTGGAGAGGCAGGAAAATTTTGACAAGACGATGGCGGGAGTTGTCGCGGAACAAGAATTAGTTGAGGCATCCGAAGCGGGACGGGGCACAATTGGTGTTGTTGCCCTAGATGCTCAGGGATGTCTGTCAGCCGGGACATCTACGGGTGGTAAAGGCTTTGAGCGAATTGGTCGGGTGAGTGACTGTGCGATGCCTGCGGGGAACTATGCCACTACTCAAGCGGCGGTGAGTTGTACGGGTATTGGGGAAGACATTATTGATGAGTGTCTGGCAGCGCGGGTAGTGGTGCGCGTCACCGATGGTTTATCCCTTGCCGAGGCGATGCAGCGTTCATTTACAGAAGCTAGTAAGAATCAGCGAGATTTTGGTGCGATCGCCATTGATGCCACAGGTGCGATCGCTTGGGGAAAAACTAGCCAAGTCCTCCTCGCGGCTTTTCACGATGGCAAACAAATGGGAGACACGTTGGATATGGATAAGGGAATGCTGGTATTGACGGCTTAGTGAACACCTATTAAACCTGACAAAATTTCAAAATGAACATAGCGATCGCCCTACCCTTGAGGCGGTGCTTTTGGTTTTCAACAACTAACTGCCGATTCTTGCTCGTCCCGAAGGGTTTCAGCGCGTTTTGTCCAGATTGTGTACAAAAACGGTTGATACTTGTTGTTGTACTGCTTTTTGTGCTTTTTGCAGTCGTCTTCAATTGCCATCCATAATAATCGTAGTTGTTGGGAAGTGGAGCAGTTTTGAATTTGACAGGCGACAGCATTTTGCCACTGTTGCAATTTCCGATAACTGATGAATTGTCCCCCTTTATCTTGGCGATGGACAAAGACTAAATAAGCCCAGCATTCAATTCGCAAAATCTTGTGTTTAGGAATTTTCAGTAATTGAGCGATCGCACTTATAGTAATGCGAAATTTCTTGGCAGGTTGGAGGCGGCGAAATAGAGTGGTCATGATTGCTTTACTCCTCGGTTGACCTCACCCCCAGCCCCTCTCCTGCATTAGCGAAGCGGCACGAAGTGCGGAGAGGGGAGTTAGACTCTGGCTCCCCCTTCCCTGCAAGGGAAGGGGGTTGGGGGGTTAGGTCTTCATCTTCTGATGCAATGTCGAACATGATTTCAAAGGGAACATTGGGAATCAGTTGTTTCAAGATTCTTAGATGTCCTTCTGCATCAACTCGACGGCGAAAGCGTCCGACGATTCGCATCTGGACATCGGACACGGGACGGATGATGCACCACGGATTCAGCTTGTCTTTGTAGCTCATAAGGATTTCTTGCGATCGCATTAAGAG
>JALYGX010000055.1 GCA_030776905.1 Cyanobacteriota bacterium
ACTAGGGCAGCAGGAAAACTTTCAATCCTAAAGCCCGGTACCAGTCGCGCTGTAATCACCAATGCCACAGCCGTGAGTAGCCAAGTCAATAAGAAGTGTGGCATAACCTTATGTTGAATAACTTCTACCAGTATCCTACCTGGAGACTGACCTTTTCGTCCTTTGCCTATGTCATTACTATCAACTCCATCTGTGTTTATCTGTATCCATCTGTGGTTAAAAATCCCAAATCCGCACTTTTGCAAGAGGTTAAATCATCAAGTCTCTGATTAAAAATGGAATACTATCTACTTGACACTCCCCGCTCTAAAGAGACGTGGCTTTCAGTTTCTATATTTCTTGTAAAGTCTTAATTAGTAGTGTTAATTAATATGGTTGTTCCACATCTAGCTGCCTTCTTCTTAGCTGTAATTTTATTACTTTGGTCATTGCCAGCACGAGCAGCAGACTACCCGCCTCCTTTGTCCTACAGCAATGCTGAACTCAAAGGTCAAGATTTTTCAGGTCAAAACTTACAGACAGCCGAGTTTTCCAACGCTAATTTGGAGTTAACCAACTTTTCCGATGCTGACTTGCGGGGAACGATTTTTAGTGCCTCGGTAATGACGGAGGCAAATCTACACGGAGCGAATTTAACCTACGGAATGTTAGATCAGGTGAACTTAACAGGCGCGGATTTAAGCGATGCTGTTTTGAATGAAACTATCTTACTGCGCTCCACGTTTGACAACACTAATATTACGGGTGCTGACTTCAGCGATGCTATCCTCGACGGTGCCCAAGTTAAAGAACTCTGTGCCAAGGCATCTGGTGTAAATTCTAAGACGGGCGTAACAACTCGTGAGTCTTTAAGATGTCGATAAAGCGTGTTGGTGTAATTGGTGGGGGACAGCTTGCCTGGATGATGGCGGGTGCGGCTAAGGCATTGGGGATTGAATTAGTTATTCAGACGCCCCAGCCAACCGATCCCGCAGTCGGCATCGCGGCTGAGACAATTTTTGCCCCAATTGATGACGCTGCTGCCACAGCCGAACTTGCCTCTCGCTGTGATGTCATCACGTTTGAAAACGAATTTATTAACCTCGATGCCTTGATGGAATTCGCACAACAGGGTATCTGCTTTCGTCCTCGTCTGGAAGCCTTAGCACCTCTTTTGGATAAGTACGAGCAGCGCTGCTATCTAAAAAAAATTGGCTTGCCACAGCCAGAGTTTTGGACGCTTGAGGGGGAAGTTGGCAAGGAGGAATTAATTTTTCCTGCATCCTCTGGGCAACCGATGAACCTGAGCGAGCTAGATTTTCCCCTCGTCCTGAAAGCAAGACGCCACGGCTATGACGGTCAAGGTACTTTTATTATTAAAGACCGTAGTAACTTAGAAGAAGTCTGGCAGCAGCTAAAATATTCGCCTGTACTGCTAGAGGAATTTATTGGGTTTGAGCGGGAGTTGGCGGTAATTACTGCTCGTTCTGTTACGGGTGAGGTTTTTGTTTATCCGGTGGTGGAAACTCAGCAGGAAGAACAGGTGTGTCGTCGAGTTTTTGCTCCTGCGGAAATTAGTCTAGCGGTTGTGGAAGAAATAAACGCGATAGCACAGACTCTCGTCAACAGTCTACAAGCCGTAGGTGTCTTTGGGATTGAGCTATTTCTCACCACTGATGGCAAGGTGTTAGTCAATGAAGTGTCGCCTCGCACTCACAATTCTGGACACTTCACTCTGGATGCCTGTGATACGTCTCAGTTTGAACAGCAGCTACGGGCGGTGACAGGTTTACCGTTGGGAAGCCCTGCTCTCAATTGTGCGGGTGCTGTCATGGTGAATCTTCTGGGTTACGAATATTCCCAGGATGACTACTTAGACAAACGGCAAAAGCTGGCAAATTTGCCTGGGGGTTTTGTTCATTGGTATGGTAAGCTCGAATCCCGCCCCGGACGCAAGTTAGGTCATGTTACGGTTCTCTTGGACTCTCAACAACCATCTGAGGCGCTTCTCAAAGCTCAAGAAATTGAATCCCTGTGGTACGGCTAACACCGCTTTACACCTTTCTAAAGGTGGTCATTAGGTAATTTAAGAGGACCTGACTTGCGTAATGCTAATTGGGAGAATGCCAAACCAGAGGCAGCTAAGTCGAGTAGTGCAATTCTGCCTAATGGCAGTTTATCTGGCTAGGCAAATCCTGAGTTAATCACTCTTATGGCGTAAGTAAAGAGCTAAAAAATTTTACTCGCCCTTGAGCGCCAATATATCGAAGGAGAGAGATGTCCCGCTATCAACCGCTATCATTGCGTTTTATCTTTGGATTGATGGCACTCACTGGTGTTTTATGCTGGAGCACTCCTGCAAATGCGGCTGAATCAGTGGTGCTAAAGTACCGTTTTCTACGGGGAAGCGTGTCAGTTCCGGAACTGGCAACCTTTGCCCAAACGGGTAAATTGTCAACGGCACTGCAAGCTTATTTAAAGCTAGCTGGAAGAGACCCTGACCAGTTGCGCCGCGCTTTGACGCAAGAGGTTAAAGTTAACCCAAATCTTCTGTCCGGATTACTCAATAGTCCTATTGGGGAAAGGATGCTCGATCAAGTTAGCGAGGTGGTGCATACTCCTGGTAATCGAGCCAATCGGGAGTCTTTACGGGGGGCACTTGTCACTTCCGCGCTTTCTGACAGTAAAATTACCCTCATTGAAACGTTGGAAAATTATCCAACACCTGAGGTTCATGTTGAAGGCAATCGCGTTGTGGAGGTGGCTCAGAAAATTCGCGGTTTGTTTGGGCGTCTGCCAAATCTCGGATTTTAAGCAAAAGCACCCTCCACACGCTTTTAGTAAGCTAAAGTTTCTAAGGTTTCGCGCAGATAGCGACGAACTCGGCTATCCAAGCCATAATCCTGAAGTTGGTCACCCACTTGATGTTCTAGCTGCCAGCGCTGAAATCCGGAACTAGTTGCGATCGCTTGCTTGAGGCTGTCCCAAATTTGGCTGTCTTGGTAGAATTGCATCGATTCGGAAGTCGTTGAACTTGTCATATCCTACATACCCTAAATAAATCTACTAAAGAAGAGTCGAGAAGCCCGTCTTGCCTACATTTTTAGCTTTACTTTTAAAATACCGCACCTAGTTTTTTAATACTGTGCGAAAAGAAACATCCTCATGCTAAATTTTCTTAACTGTGCTCTTTTCGACCTAACCTCCATCTAAGCTGGGTCCTTTCTTCTCAGCAGACACCTGTGGAACCGATACCCTGGAAGTAGCTGACTCGGTTATCATTGGCGGCAAAATTCTATTCACCCGTACCCCCGGTATCGTAAAATCCTGGGGAGTTTTTTCTACCGGATGAGGTTCTGTCGCGGCAAACTCAGACTCGCTAGTTAGCAGAACTTGGACAACACTTAACGGTACTTGTAAGAATAAATTACTAGCAAGAAATGCTAATCCTGCCCCTAGTAGTCCAGCAATACGCCATCCTGATGCCAAGGGAGTACCAGCTGCCGCTACGGGGGCAACTCGATAAATTTGCCACAGTGCCCAAAGCATAAACACAGCAGCACCAATAGTTACCACTGGGTTAGTCTTCGTTCTGAACAAGCTTAAGAGGCGTCGCTGCTCTTGAGTTAACTGTTCTGGCTTCATCGCCAAGACTAGGATACTGAAAATG
>JALYGX010000056.1 GCA_030776905.1 Cyanobacteriota bacterium
ACCCCCTTGGGATTGGGAATTCCATAGCGTCTTGCCTCCTCCGTAAAGGCATCTTGGCGCATTCGTACCCATTGCTTGAGATTCTCCAACCCTCCCACACTCTTGAGAGATTCCCGTGTGGTGAAAAACTCTAAAATCCCCGTCTGGCGAATTGCCTGCTTCTTTTCCTCCAAAACGCCTTCAATATCAGTTTCATCTACCTGTTGTTTGGCGGCTAGTGCTTTTGCCAGTACTCGCCCAATCCGCGCACGACTCAATCCTTGACAGGCTTTAATTAGCTGTTCTTTGGCTAATCCCCCCAGTTTTAGCTTTTCCGAGACTACCAATTGCTCAAGCAAGTAATCAATTTCCTGTACATTAGGCAGAGGGAAATCAATTACCGTCACTTCTTCGCTCAACTCAGCGGGTATTTCTAACGTATGGCTGGTTAGTACCAGGGTTTTTCGGCTGCGTTTGAGTTCCCGTGTTAGGTTTTTTAACTCTCGGACGACAGGAGCATTGCGATCGCTATGGGGATTTTTCAAAATAAAATGCAAGTCCCGCAGCACAAAAATCGTGCTCTCTTGGGCGGATGTCTTAGCAATCCGACTCAGCGCCCCCATAACTGAGCCTTTGTCAGCACCATTGTCATCCCAACCCCGCACGATGTCCCACAGCAATAGCTTACGCTCCGGCTGAGACATTAGTGCCACTTCCAGCAATACTTCTTCTACAGGCTCTTCTTCCACCGCAACTAGGTAGAGTAACGGATAACGTGCCCGGAGCATTAAATCTAGCTGTTGTACCAGTGCCCCATGCGGACTGTAAGAGCGACTGTTGTTGGTCTCGTTAGCGATAGGCGATTGAGAAGTGTTAGCCATTTTACCTAGAGAGGGCGCGAGTGACGCACTGTAATTATTATCTCGGCTCGGTATCTACAACTGCCACTCAGCCCCGATAAAGCAAGCGGCGCTCAGGATAGTGTTGCGCGATCGCAGGATGATTTTGTGGTAGGGGCGTATGCCATACGCCCATCAAATCTATCGGTGGGAACCCAAATCCCATAGGGCGCAAGCCTTGCGCCCCTACTAAAATTCCTCTACAAAACAAATTTGGTCAATAAATTGGAGTGGGTAGGTAGGCAAGACCTACCCTACACCTAGGCGGTGTGCTGACGATACCAGTCAATCGTATTTTTCAGCCCTTGCTTAAAGTCCACCTGTGCTGTGAAGCCAAAGGCTTGCTTGGCTCGTTCTGTATCTAAACAGCGGCGAGGTTGACCGTTGGGTTTATCCGTTTGCCAAACAATTTCCCCTTCAAATTCCATCAATTCGCAAATCAGGGTGATTAAGTCGCGAATCGAGATTTCATACCCGGTTCCCAAGTTAATGGGTTCAGTACTCTCGTAGTGCTGAGTACCCATCACAATGCCCCGTGCGGCATCGGTTGAGTAGAGAAACTCACGAGTCGGACTGCCATCCCCCCAAACTGGCAACTGATTAATTCCCTTTTGCTGGGCTTCGTGAACTTTACGGATTAAAGCTGGAATAACGTGGGAACTGCTAGGGTCGAAGTTATCTTCCGGACCATATAAATTTACTGGCAGCAAGTAGATGCCGTTGAATCCGTACTGCTGTTTGTAAGCTTGAATTTGAACTAAGAGGGCTTTTTTAGCAACTCCATAGGGGGCGTTTGTTTCCTCTGGGTAGCCATTCCAGAGGTCATCTTCTTTGAAGGGGACGGGAGTAAATTTCGGATAGGCGCAGATTGTGCCGACACAAACGAACTTTTCCACCCCAGCTTGATAGGCAGCGTGAATTAACTGTGTGCCCATCATCAGGTTGTCGTAGAACAGTTCACCGGGTTTTTCCTGATTTAGCCCAATGCCACCGACGTGGGCAGCAAGGTGAATGACGATATCTTGCTCTTGGACAGCTTGCTGGCATTTGTCTAAGAAGCGTAGATCATAGTCGCGCGATCGCACAATTGTAATCTTCTCTGGCTCTGCCCCAGCTTTACACAACTGATCCACCACCTGACGACCGAGAAATCCTGCTCCACCCGTGACCAGAATCCTTTTATTACTCAAATCTAATGTTGCCATTTCTGTTGCAATCCTTGCCCAGCTTTTGAGACTTCTTTTAGCGATAGCGAAGCGCTGCTGCGATAGCGAAGTGTTAGCGAGTCTACCCTTCGGGAACGACTTTGTCGAACGAGCCTCAGCGCAGATCGCTTAGGATTTGATAAGTCATCCTCATTTTTGTCAAGAGCTGACCAGCCCTCCAGCCCCTAGCTTAATCAACCATGCCGCCAACGCTCTGACGAATATAGGCGTTATCGTTTATATGTTGCAAACTACCGCCGTTAGGGCAAGGCAGGTTTAAAGCTCGCAAGTCGGCTTCCACCATCAACGCCACTAACTGCTCAAATGTTACCGAAGGTTCCCAACTTAACTTCTGCTTTGCCTTGGTGGCGTCGCCGATGAGTAAGTCCACTTCAGCCGGACGTAGATAACGTGCGTCAAACTCCACATAGTCCTGCCAATCTAGATTGACATAACCAAAGGATAGATCCAGAAATTCACGAATTGAGTGGGCTTCACCTGTGGCAACGACATAATCATCCGGCTCTTCTTGCTGTAGCATCAGCCACATCGCTTTGACATAGTCTTTGGCATACCCCCAGTCTCGCTGGGACTCAAGATTGCCGAGGAAGAGTTTCTTCTGAATGCCAGCAACAATCCGGGCGAGGGCGCGTGTAATCTTACGGGTAACAAATGTTTCACCCCGGCGCGGCGATTCATGATTGAACAATATCCCATTACACGCAAATATCCCGTAGGACTCCCGGTAATTCACGGTTTGCCAGTGAGCGTAAACCTTGGCACAAGCGTAGGGACTGCGCGGATAAAATGGTGTCGTTTCCTGCTGGGGTATTTCCTGTACCTTCCCGAACATCTCAGAAGAACCCGCCTGATAGAAACGTACATCAATACCAGTGCGCTGACGATAGTCTCGGATTGCCTCCAACAGACGCAATGTTCCCATTCCTACGGAGTCAACCGTATATTCCGGTGAGTCAAAACTTACACGCACATGGGATTGAGCGCCCAAGTTGTAAATTTCAACTGGCTTGACTTCCTCTAAAATCCGGCGCAAGGTTACGCCATCCGTTAAGTCACCGTAATGGAGAAACAGCCGAGCATTTTCATTGTGAGGGTCTACATAGATGTGGTCTATGCGATCAGTATTAAAGGTAGAAGTCCGTCGGATGATCCCGTGAACCTCATAGCCTTCCTCCAGCAACAACTCACTCAAATAGGACCCGTCCTGACCCGTAATCCCGGTAATCAAGGCTCGTTTGCGTTGCGTCATCCTTAACTCTTCCTGTGACAAATATGGGCACTCGCGGCAGCTGTTGCTTGCCTATAGAATGTTAATCTCCCAACACCTACTTTTGGGAGGTCAATGCTCACTCCCTAAATTAGCTTAAAATTTTCGCATGGCGAAGAGCGGTAAAAAATAAAAGCCTATCTTCTCACCCAGCACTCAGCACTTTCAAGTTAGAGCTTACCAAGAGTAGAGCTACTCTCTTCCTACTGAAGTGAAGTTGAGGACAGAGCGATCTGTCAACTCAACCTTCCAACGTTCAAAAAGACGCTACCTCAACCGTTGGTAACGTCCTCTTCAGTAGGCTCCATTATTTTTGGGAGAAATAATCACACCAATTGTTTTAACAATGAGCCATAAATCTAGCCAAAAATTCCGAAAGTTGACGTAGTAAACATCTATTTGAACACGATGGGGATAAGGGATATCATTGCGTCCGGAGACTTGCCATAACCCAGTAATCCCCGGTCGAATTGTTAAAATTTTATCCATGTGACGACCATATTTTGGCAGTTCCTCTGGCACTAGGGGGCGAGGACCAACAACACTCATGTCTCCTTTCAAAACGTTCCAGAACTGAGGAAATTCATCAAGGCTAGTAAGTCGCAGAAATCGCCCAATCGCTGTAATTCGCGGGTCTTGCTTGATCTTGAAATTGTCCTCAAATTCCTCCCGCAGATGAGGTGATGTTTCTATGATGTCTAGCAACATTTCATCGGCATTTGCTACCATCGTTCTGAATTTAAGGCAACCAAAAGGCTTGTAATTTTTACCCACACGTTCCTGCACATAAAAAATTGGGCCAGGTGAGCTGATGGCAATCAGCATGGCGAGTAGCAGATAAAGCGGCAAAAACAAAATCAGAACGGATAGCGAAAATATAACATCAAACAGCCGCTTGGCGAAATCTCCGTCTAAGCGATGTTGAGACAGATCTCTGTGTCGGCTTCGCAAGGCGAGTGGCTGAAAACCTCGCTTCACGAACGCTCGCAACATCTTGACGGAGATAAGTTGGCTTTCGGCAGTCATCTTACTCCTTCACTTCACACCACACGTCACGATCATAAAGCCACAAGACGCTTGCTAAGGCGAATGCGCTTGAGGAAACTGGAATTTATTCAGAGAAAGTTGAGAATGGTAGTCCTGGTAGCAGTGTTCCAGAAATGTCAGGTAGCGATCACTAAAAACTTTTGGGGCAAATAAAGTCGCGTTTAATCGAGTCTTTTCAGGATTGAAAGCGGCTTGTAATGCCTCAAAAGTTTCTACGGCGTCTACCAAAGCTGCTGGACTTTGGGTTTGAAATAATAGACCTGTACCACTATCTGGATGTTGCCGAATATCGCGAACAGTTTCCAGTGCGCCGCCAGCACCATAGGCAATGACTGGTGTGCCACAAGCTTGAGCTTCGACTAAAGCAATGCCAAAATCCTCGCAAGCCGCGTACACAAAAGCTTTGGCTTGTGCCATGTATTGCTCGACGACAGTATCGGTGCAGAACCCTAGTATTTGTACATTAGGCTGTGCCAATTTGCGAATCGCCTCTAAGTCTGGTCCATCACCAATCACTACCAGTGGTCGTCCCAGTTGATTAAAGGCTTGAACAATTAAAGAAACTTGCTTATAACTTACTAGTCTAGAAACTGTGATGTAAAACTCTTCTTTTTGAGCGTAGAAGGGAAATCGCTCAATATTGACGGGCGGGTAAATCACAGCGGCGTGGCGACGATAGCAGCGCCAGATGCGGCGAGCTGTGTGTTGGGAGTTGGCAATAAAGTAGTCCACTCGGTTTGCTGCAAGAGCGTCCCATTGACGCAACTGATGCAGCAGATACCGCGTGAGCCAGCCTTGAGGACCGCGACCCATCCGGCTACTGCGTAGGTAATCAAATGTCAAATCCCAGGCGTAGCGCATGGGTGTGTGGCAGTAGCAGATATGCAGTTGTTGCGGTGCAGCTAGGATACCCTTGGCAACGGCGTGGGAAGAGGAAAGGATGACATCATACTGGCGCAAGTCTAACTGTTCGATCGCTAAGGGCAGCAGTGGCAGATATTTCTGCACACCGTTGCGGGCGAAGGGCAAGTGTTGTAGAAAGGTTGTGCCGATCGAGCGTCCGAACAGATAGCTGTGGGGATTGGTAGATTCAAAATCAATCAGGGCATAAAGATCGGCATCAATGTGCTTCAAGATTTCTTGAACGACCAGTTCTGAGCCGCCAGTTGCTTTGGGCGTCAACCACTCATGAACCAGAGCATATTTCAAAGACATTTACCTAAAATGCGGCTCAGATTAAGAGCTTATCCTAAGTTGATGCTCCTATGCCTAAAAAAGACTGAGATTACTCCTGCTCATAAAGGGGATGGCTTGTTGAGCGCTCGCTGTAGGACATTGAGGAGTTTTTGGGTATTGACGATAGAGGTTGGTTTTTATCGATTTAATGCGATCACCCCATCTTAGCGATCGCTTTTTGTAGAATTCTCTGTCGAGGCTGGTCGTTATCAACCAGGGAGGTTCAACGCTACTTACCAGAGCAGTAATTATTAATCTCTGTGACTAATTGCTTTTCTGGAGTAGTGGCTTGCTGCAAATTTGTTAGGGCTGTCTCAGCAGCTAAACGGTCTTTCTTCTCAAATGCCCCGACGAAATCGCGGGTAGCTTTGCTGGTATCGCGATACATTTTAATAAAACCTGTTTGATAATCTTTGAGCTTTGCGTCTTTTACACTTATCGTTTCCATTTCTTTAGACGCTTTTTCCATAGCATCTGCGGCTTGGAGCATGGCTTTGGGATCGCTAGCTTGACCGCCATTGGTTACGGTTTTCGCTTGAGAGACTGCATCGTTGGCAATCTTAATAATCTTGTTACATTGGGAGATTTTGCTTTCGGCACAGCTAATAGTCAACAAACTGATAGCTGCCGTCAAGGGAAGAAGAACGAAGTATTGCGTCGGAAAATGCATCAAGGCTCTCCTGTTGAGTTGTAGGCACTCTCGTTGTCGTAGCATATTTTAGTCCATGCTTGAAAGTTGGAAGGCGATCGCTAAGATGGCAAAGCGTGGGAACCAGGATTACCCCACAGGTTAGGAGAGAACTACAGGCAAGCCATCTAGAGTAAAATTACCCCCTCACTCCTCACCTTTTTCAGTCTTATCCACCGCTTCAATGGCAGCAGCAAGACGTTGTAGGGTTTCGGTGAGTTGGCCCAACTGTTCTAGAGAATCATTTTGGGTTTCTGCTAGGGTTTGTACTGCATCGCTTAAGGCAAAGAGCTGGTAGCCCTGTTGTTGAACTTGATGCCCTTGGTGCTGTACCTGAATGGCAAGGGCGTCGATGCGTTCAGCAAGTCGGTCAATCGTCTGAGTGGTCGTGAGAACTGCCTCTCCAATTTGTCCAACAATTGACTCCAAACGACTGATTCGGGCTTCTACTCCAAGAGACCCTTTATTTTCTTCAGGAGTCGGGTTGCTTTGAGCCTTTCCAGTGTGAGCGTGTCTATTCACGGACAATTTTTTTAATCCAAAAGCAAAATAATTGAACAGTCAACACAGGGTGCGAAAGTGGCGGTAATACCATTGTGGATAAGGAAACAGTTGAGCGGTATGGTGGGAGTACTTTTAAACGCTCGATTGTAGTCTACATGACTTTATTGATGACGGCGTTGATGCCAGTGCCAAGCATCCTTGATGATTTGAAATCGCTGACATGAATATAATCTCGAAGACAGATGCCGTCTCGTGTTGGGTAATCCGTACCCCAAATGGAAATTGACTCGCCTTTCCCTAGGTCGGCTAGCAGTCGGTTGAGTAGAGTGCGATCGCTTAAGCCCCCAACGACTAACTCCACCTTGAGGCTGTTTTCTACAAGCTCCCGATGCCCGTATTCCAAGTTATCCAGCACAATAATACCGTACCTGGCTCTGTTCAAAGCTAAGGCAACATGAGAGCCAATATATCCGGCTTTGCCAGTCACTGAAATTGTTGGTTTAACTTGCGCCACCTAACACTCTCCCAGTTTTTGTTTCAAGCCGACCTCTACACCCTGGTGACGCCTCCCCAAGACTCATCTCTCCCCGATGAAGCAAACCTACGCTCAAGAGGTTGTGCTGGAGAGTGACCGTCAATTTACTATCCAGCGTTCTGGTACTAAATTCGGTTCTAGACTGTTATTGTTATCAATCACGAGTATAATGCCCGTGTAATGGTAATTTAAACCCTGGTTGAGGTAATTTGGTATCACTGAAACCGATACTAGCAGTTGTTAATTATTAGTTGTTATTTTGAATGGTTAGATTAACAACGAACAGCTGATAAACAATAAATTACGGGTTCTTAACAATGTTCCTACTACTTACCCAAATACTGCTGTGGCTGCTGCTCACAGTCATTCTCTACAATCTGCTGCTCAAAGTAATCCCCAGAACGTATCTGACCTTGCTTGGGGGTTTGTTTCTGTTTACTATTATCGTGCTGGCGTTTTTCTTTCCCAACGATAGACTGGTGTCATCGGCGTGGAACGTTCTCTCGTTTCCCCTCAAGCCAGTGGGAGCCTCCATTTTGCTGTTGAGCGTTGCCCTAAACCAGGGGCTGAAAAAAAGAAACTTGGTTGTGGCAGCACTCATGATTTTGCTGATATCAAGTACGCCGTTTTTGTCTACCGTGTTAGCTAGAGGTCTTGAAATAGGGGAGGCAGCACCACGACCCCAAACGGCGGGGGCGATCGTACTTTTAGGGCAGGGAACGACAAGACCGAATCTCCCTCCCCGCACACAAATTCAACTGACTAATACAGGCGATCGTATCCTTCAAGCCGCTCAACTATATCGGGAACAGGTAAATTTGGGCAGCGACCCTCTAGTGATTGTCAGCGCGGGTCCCAGAGCCGATTTGCAAGGAAATCAAAGCCAAACCGCCGAAGCCAATGATATTGCGACCTTGCTAACACAATTCGGTGTTCCCCGTTCTCGAATTGTCATTGACGACACAAGCCAAGATCTGCGTAGCAGTGCTATGAAGACAAGAAGCATTTTGGGAAGTCGCGGATTAGGCGGTACCCGTCTTATCGTCGTAACCTCTGCCATAAATAGCCGCCGTGCCCGACTGACTTTTTCTGATGTCGGTCTCAACACCATTTCTCGGCCTACAGATTTCTTTGCGACTCAAGCTGGTGCAACCCCTTTCCCACGTCTTGGAGTACAGTCGTTTATCCCCTCTGTTGAAGCCCTCTCTATCACCACACGGATTGTTGATGAATTTTTTACCTCGATTTACTACTACTTACGAGGTTGGCTAGCACCAGTAGGCACATAGCTTATTAGAGAGGCAACTCAGTTACTGATTAAGAACGGCAAAGTAGGGAGTCGCTCTCCCTACTTTGTCAACAGAGTCTTTCTACATCAGCCAGCGCTCTTCAAGAATTCCCCTGAGTTTTAATTTTATATAGTTCTATACCTTCAATTGAAGTTTCAAAAATATATCTCTCTTTCAAATAGGTATCTAAATTAGCGTAAAATTTATCAGCCAGAGTTGTACCCTTTTGCTGGGGTGAGTCAATCTTAGTTTCGGTCTTTGCCTGTCGCGTAGTTAGTTTGGCTATGCGGTCTTCTATCTGAGATTTTATATAAAAATCTAATCCTGTGTAAACAGCCCCTCTTCCATCACTAACATTCTTCCCACGCTTGAGTATATAAACTGGCTTTTTTTGAATAATAGAGTTTAGTTCTTGAAGTGAATTAACCCCAGCAACTTTTGCAAAATCTTCGCCTAAAAGATGTCCAGGAAATACGAACTTTGTTGGTACTTTGGCTTGAGCTAGGAAATAAATGATAGGTTGGTCGTCTACCACATATATATAATCTTTTCTAGACACTCGTTCTTTTACATAGCCTGCCACAACAGCCGTAGGGTCGCCCCAATTATTTATCCCTTTTACATACTGGAAATATATAATTTCTCCAGTTTTTATTATAGACCTCAAGACAAAATATAAACTTAATGCAAAACCAAATATTAGAGTGCCTAAAGCTCCATTCCTACTTCTTTTATAGGGTTTACTTTCCGGATATATAACCTTGATAATTATATAAGAGCTTAGAAAACATAAAGAAGGTAAAACTTGTAAAAAATAGTGAGACCAAAAATCTCTTGTATAGCAAACACCTAGAAATTCTAGAATAAACCAGATGACTCCAGCAATTAATTTTCTTCTTTCTTCTCTAGCAACCTCTTTAAACAAGGCTAAGTACAGCAAGGTCAAAACTAACCCTGTCCATAGAAGAAAGTATTGAGCCGTTTGTACCACTATGGCTTTTATAAAACGGTCAAGTGAAAAACCCAAATTACTTCGCAAAACATTTGCTGTAAAATTAGCGTAAATAAAGTCTTCAATATCACCATTCAACAGGTAATAAATTACGGTTATAAAGAAAGGCAATATAGTACCGATAGCTACTAAAACATAACTCCTAATTGTTTGATTTATGAAAGACTGTGTGCCTCTAATTCTTGATAAATATAAACTCATTCCAAGAATAATTATTATTGCTAGGAAGTCAAAGATAACCAGTTGCTTAATCAGCAACCCCATACCAATTGCCAACCCAATAGCAAATAACCTTAAGCTTTTGTATTCAATGAGCTTTTCCGGGTAAACATCACTGGAAATAAGCAAATAAAACGCTATAGTAACAAAAGGAATAAAAAATATCTCAGTATTGGCAGAAAGTCCACCATTTGTGAGGGAAAATATGACATAAAGTATTCCTGATGCCAACCCAACTTTTTCACTGTTTTTACTAAAAGTTTTCCCAGTTTTATATAAGAAGTAGCAGGTAACAGTAACAGCAATACAGGAGATGAACCGTATGGCAAACATAGAATTGCCAAATAGCATCAAAGCTAAAGAAAATAATATGTAGATTCCAGGAGGTTTATGATCCCAGACTTCCGTGTAAGGAAGATGCCCCTCCTTAAGGCTACGCCCTATTAATATATAAAGGCTTTCGTCCCAGTCGATTACAGATTGAAAGAAGGTAGGAAATCTTAATACAATAGATAAAGTCAAAAAGAATACAAAAACAAGTAGATGCTTTTTTTTCATTGTGAGTTTATCAAGTAAATAGAAAAAAGATTAAAACTACACCAAAGAAGTGGCTTGCTACGCTAGCTCTCAGGGAGGGTTTGCAGCGCTCTGTGAGGCCTGATCTCGTAGAGAATCGCGTTGGATATCAACCTAGAGGAAGGGTTGATAAAACCTGTGTTCATTCGCAATAAACAGGGATAGTTTTCAAAACCTTGGCACTCACTGAGGCGAATGCCACCAGCGCCGATGAAATTTCAAGGGTTGCCGACGTAATTACACGAAAGCTGCCTAGCGTGTAATCCCGATAAGTGATTAGTATAAGTAATTAAAGCATCTAAGTCTCCTCTACCTTTGCACTCAGAACCGTCACAGGCTCTTGCTCGCTGAGGGATGCTACTTGCTTCTCTAGCCTGTCGCAGCAAGAGCATACCAGCCGCAAGCCCTCATCTCTAGAAATGTTAGCCGTTGTCGGTGCAAAGTCTCGTAAAATTTCGGCTTCGGTGGTTTGGTAGTCTCCAACTGAGGCTTTCAGTTTGGCTAAATATTCTGAACCTTCACCCTCTTGAGTGGCGAACTCTAGAACAGAATCCAGGTAAGCCTTAACGTTGGCGTTCTTAACTCCTTCTGTGACGGCAGCATAAAACAATTCTCCGGTAAGATAGCTAAAGTCTGGTACAGAAAGCATTTCGCCACTCATCTGGAAAACTCGCACTCCTTCGGCTGGTCTGACTGTCCACCCCTCCCGCCTGACTCGATCAGCGGCGTTGTAGACCAGAGTAGCGATCGCTAATGTCACTTCAGGAAAGTCACTATCCGTTGCTCGCAACTCCACCGTACCGAGACCATTAAGGCGAACTGGATTCCAAGCCGACTTCAGCAAGCTCCCACCTGCCTCCAGAAACAGATGACGTTCAACCCCAGCTTTATCCATCGCTTCGAGCCAGGTATAGTAACGGGCAAACTGCTGTTCCACTAAACTTTCCACATCGCTGGCATAGGGCTGTAGTCCCCCCATCGCTGGCAAATTGGTATAGACACCCTCCCAACCAAACGTTTTACTGCCTCGATAATGAATGGTACGAGCTGCCATCTCCAGCACCCGACCTTCATAGAAAGGACTCGCCTGCGAGAGTGAAATCAGGGCGGCATCTAAAGCGGTAGCCAAGTTGTAGAGATTCAGTAGTTCTTCTCGTGCTTCAACACTGGCGTTGTAGGAGACCCCAACCCGTGGATCGATCGTTCCAGGTGGTAAATCGAGGTGTAGATGAGTGCCAGTGCATCTGCCAGCATGGAGGAAGCGATCGTAGCCAACTGTACGAGCTTGAACGTGGTAATTCTGCTCGTCGCGGATTACGGGCATGATGTGCAGTGGATACTGCGACAGCGGGTAAAGCCTTAAAGAAAGCTCCCGTGCAACCCGCAAAGCTAACTTTAAGTTACTCAAATATTCGCTTGCCAGTTCCTTCAGTGACCAAGCTGGTGGCGTATTGAGTTCGACTATGTGCTTGACGAACTCTGGAGCGAAGTACTTGGGATTGCGACCTTCCGCCTCAGCTACAGCTTGAGTGCGCTGTAAAAATTCATCGGCTCGGTCTGAAAGCATCCCAGCTTCATCCACCAAGAAGAACTCCTGTTCAAGACCTATGCGACGCTCTGCTACATTCATCGTTGAGCTTATGCTATTCCATTAACTGTCTTAATACATACGGCAGAATGCCTCCATGACGGTAGTAATCGACCTCGATCGCAGTATCGATCCTTATGAGCACGGGAACCTCTCTCTCCTCTCCTGATGGGTATTTGATAAAGAGGGAGAGAGTCTGGCGGGGAGCGATCGCACTTTCCAATCCCTTGAGAGTAAATAGCTCCTCCCC
>JALYGX010000057.1 GCA_030776905.1 Cyanobacteriota bacterium
ATGAAGTCTGGATTGCCCCGATTCAGCCTGTTGCCACCTTCATGGACCTTACCGCAGAGCAGCGTCAAAGTCTTGCCAGAGCCTTAAAGACTGTCACCCTCAAGTATGACGGCTTGTGGAATCGCCCCTTCCCTTACTTAATGGGTTGGTTTCAAGCCCTTACAGATGGCGAACCCCATCCCGAAGCACACTTACACGCTGAGTTTTATCCCCCTTATCGCACAAAAGACCGACTTAAGTACCTGGCAGGAACTGAACTAGCAGCAGGGATGTTTGCTAATGATGCCCTGCCGGAAGAGAAAGCTAAGGACTTACAGGCGGTATCAGTAACACTCGAAACACCAGTAGGGTTATGAATCAATTAAATGAAGAAGTTTCCCACAAGCTAGAGTTAATCCGCAGCGCCTTGGCTGAAACGGAGGCTAGCGCTCTACGACTACGTGGTACAGACTGGTTTTGCTGGGCAACGGCTGGAGGTTCAAGTACTGTGTTACTCACCGCTGAAACTGGCGTAGGGGAAGTGCTGGTAACTTCAGAAGATGCCTGGGTATTGACGGATGAAATTGAAGGGCAGCGTTTAAAGGATGAGGAACTTTCGGCGGACTTCAAGCTGCACGTTAATCCTTGGGCTGATGGGGCAGAGCGTGAGTCCTTTGTGCGCGAGGTTACCAATGGGGGGAAGGTTTTAAGCGATCGCCCTATCCCTCACGTAGAGAAGCGATTACCTGCGTCTCTCCAACAGCATAAACGGGTAATGATGTCAAGTGAAGTGGAGCGATATCGCGAAGTCGGGCGTAAGGCTAGCGAAGCAATGACAGAGGTACTAAGAGCTGCTAAACCTACCTGGACAGAATATCAGCTAGCGGGTGCGGGTGCAGAGGCATTGTGGGCGAGGGGTATACATCCAGCGCTGACTCTGGTGGCGGGGGAGAGACGTTTGCCGCTTTACCGCCATGCTACCGCGACTGGGGAAGCGATCGGACGGCAAGCGATGCTGGTATTTTGCGCTAGGGGATATGGTTTGTATGCGAACCTTACCCGATTCGTTTCCTTTGGTTCGCTTGGGCATGAACATACCGAGTTGCACCGTCATGTGCGGGAAATTGAAGCCCAAACCCTGAACTTGTGCAAACCTGAAACATCTCTGGATGCCGTTTATCACGCCCTAGCTCAGGCTTATGAACAGCACGGATTTCCCAATGCCATCCGCGAACATCACCAAGGAGGAACCACGGGATATCTGGCGCGAGAAGTTGTGGCAAATCCCACTACTACTGACACTCTGGCAGAAAACATGGCTGTAGCTTGGAATCCCAGTTTAACGGGAGCCAAGATTGAAGATACTTTTGTCATTCTTAACGATGGAAAGTTGGAAAACCTAACTTTTGATCCAAATTGGCCAAGTGTTGAGGTAGAAGGAAGGCTGCGTCCTGTACCTTTGGAGATTGAATAATCAGTATTAACTAGGGCAATCTTTGCAATAACTAAGTCAGCAACGCCGCCGTAGTACGTCACAGGGTTCCATAATGACAGGTAATTTATCTAGTAGACAAATTGTGGCGATTGGGGGTGGAGGCTTATCAACAGAACCTGACAACCTGCTGCTAGAACACTACCTTCTTAAACTGGCAAATAAAGAAAATCCAAAAATTTGTTTTGTTCCTACAGCCAGCGGTGATGCTCAAAGCTACATCGACCGATTTGACACAGCATTTGCCCAATTACCCTGTACGCCATCTCATTTATTGTTATTCAGACTGCACACGGCGGATCTAAGGTCTGTCATTCTTGAGCAAGACATTATCTATGTAGGAGGAGGAAATACAAAAAACTTACTTGCTCTTTGGAAAGAGTGGGGGCTTGACAGCATTATTAGGGAAGCGTGGGAACACGGTGTTATTCTTGCTGGTTGGAGTGCAGGCTCTATTTGTTGGTTTGAAGAGGGGGTAACAGACTCTATTCCTGGGGAACTGACTGTGTTACGTTGCCTCGGTTTTCTCAAAGGTAGTAATTGTCCCCATTACGACGGAGAAGCAGAAAGAAAACCGTCCTATCATCGACTCTTATCAGAAGGATTAATTAGTGAAGGCTATGCCGCCGACGATGGGGTTGCTCTTCATTTCTTGGGAACTCAACTGGAGAGCATCGTAAGTTCTCGTCCCCATGCTAAAGCTTATCAACTGGAAAAAGTAGGTGAGACAGTCAAAGAAACTCCGTTAGAGCCAAGCTATTTAGGAGACATCCTCAGTCCGTCACTGTGAAAAGTAGCCACTGGCGTTTCTACAATCTCAAATCTTCACAGACTTATCCCGCTTTAGCGATCACTACCTTCAAGCGAGAACCACTGTAACCCCCGGAAGATGATAGAGAAATCAGCTTTTTGAGATAATTTTGAGCGTTTATTGGACAGCCTTCTTTGGCTTTTGCTCCATTCGGGCAGTTTTTTATGAATTCAACATACGACTTTCAATACTTTCAAGGAAATTCTTTTTCCGATTTGTTTGCACAAGACAACACGGATGCACGTTGTGCATTTATCCTAAATTACCCGGCGACGGCTAGTTGGGCGGCTTACCCCAACAAGAAAAAATACTTTCTTCAAGACGGTAGTAGTGAAGCCACCAAAACCTCCTTCGACAAGATTTGCCAGAAGGAACCTTGGAAAAATTTGGCTGTGTTAGGCGATGCCATTCCAGGAGTTGTGATTATTGAGCCGCAAAAGTTGCTGATTGACTACTGGCGGGAGCATTTTGGCTTCAGTTACAGCAATATGCAGATGCTAGACTGCTCAACTTACCTGGATGATCTTAGCGAAAGCGATCGCGTTGACAACGTCATCACGCTATTTCCCTTTGATAATCTCAAACCTGAAAAACACGCCGTACATCCAGATACCCACTACCACTTACTCAGCAAAGTGACGCTAGCCGAGTTAGGAGTGCAATGTCCGAAATACGAAAGCTACAATCTGCATGAAGTCAATCTCGAAGACATTAAGTTACCAGAGCAATTCCCCTACTTGATCAAAACGTCCCACGGGATTTCCGGAGAAGGCACTTATATTATCAAAAGCGCCAGCGATCTGAACTACTGCCTGGAAGAACTGAGAAAATACCTCAATATTGAGCTGCTCGATACAATTATTGTCTCGGAGTTTGTCAAGAATGTTGTAGAGAACTACTGCGTCCAGTTCTACGTCAACAAGGCGGGAGATATAACGCTCATCGGTACTACGAGGCAACTCGTCACCCCAGAAGGCAACTATTTAGGGGGAGTGATTCACTACCGCGAAACTGACATGAGCAGATTCTTTGAGATGATTGCTGCCATTGGTCAGTATGCTCATCAGCAGGGATATTTCGGCTTTGTTGGCTTCGATGTATTGGAAGATAAAGATGGACAGTTTTATGCGATCGATGCCAATTTCCGGGTCAATGGCTCGACACCTCTCTGCTTGCAGCGCCATACCCTATTAGGACTGGGAAAAGAGGTGGCTACATATTCCAGTGACTACCGCATGGATGGGACATTAGACTCGATTTTAGTAACCCTGAAAACAGAGCTAGATCGCAAAGACTTTATCATCCTGTCGGCTTTAGAGAAGGTCAAATACGGAAAAATCTACACCGATATTTACGGGATTGTGACTGGAGAGACGGTTGAGGATATGCAGCACATTGAACAGAACTTAAAAGATAAGGGATTGCAGTTTATCGGTTAAGCAGCAAAATCATCCTCAAGTTTTTCATTGAAGGTGGAGTCAAGAAAGGGGGATTTCAATAAACATCTCCAAAAATTAGCATGAACCCCTTGTATAACTTGGGCTGAAACTTAGTTTCTGGAGATGTCTAATCATTTAGAGCTGCCATAGAATAGCTAAATATACTTACTCGCGAACAGATGCTATCTAAACTACGAGTTCAGCACTATAAGAGCCTCTTTGATACCGAAGTTGACTTAGAACCATTAACTGTATTCATTGGGCCTAATGGTTCTGGAAAGTCGAATATTTGTGAAGCTCTAGCTATAT
>JALYGX010000058.1 GCA_030776905.1 Cyanobacteriota bacterium
GAAAGTTGTAGATTCTCTCAAATACTTCAGGAGCTAGAACAACGTCATCATCCATAAATACAATATGAGAGAACTCATGTTTTCTATTTAATACTTCTATAACTCCTCTGGTATATCCTCCGCTACCCCCGGCATTTTTATTGGGGATTAAATGTATTTGAGGATGGTCAATTTTTCCTAAGGTTCTACCATTGTCAATGATGAATAGTTCAAATTTATCCCCTATATCTGATTTATTTAGTAAATATTTTTGTAAGAGCTGCAAATTCTTATGGACGTATATTTCTCTCTTATAAGTACAAACTATAACGGCAATTTTTACATCCGATGTTTGACTAGTATTTAGGATTGTATAAAAGTACCCACTGGCGAATATACAATTACTTTCTAAAGCTTCAATCTCAACATATAATACCCCTGTGTAAGAGCGTATTTCTATATCCTCAAA
Source organism: Cyanobacteriota bacterium (assembly GCA_030776905.1). Taxonomy (GTDB): domain Bacteria; phylum Cyanobacteriota; class Cyanobacteriia; order Cyanobacteriales; family Coleofasciculaceae; genus CADCTM01. The sequence continues at coordinate 449 of JALYGX010000058.1, forward strand.
CACCCTGACTTCATCTAGCTCATCAACGGTGATAACCTTTTGATTTACTACTTTCGTAGATTCTGAGAAGAAATCTATGTTCAGGAGCTTAATCTTGAATGTTCCTCTTAGATGTAGATTGATACTTAAGTTTTTTACATTTGTGTAGTCTTTCCATTTTTGTGCGGAAAATGAATTAAAGTAAGTATCAAAGCTAATAATTCCACCTTTTTGAAGTTCTACCCTATTTTGTTCATAATCTAAAAGAACTTTTGAATTTAACCTTAAAAAAAGTTCTTCTACAGCACATATATCAAAATTTGGCAAAATTATATTTTGAATTTTGACTACTGTTGTTGTGTCTTTAGTTTCAAAGATTGGCGGTGATACCAGAAAATCTGTCACAACTATTCCCTCATTTGTGTAGATGTTACATTCCAACTAGATACGAGTGCCGGAAGCCTGGGCTGTAGTAGTTGTGCTGAGATAAGACTCAACGACTCGCCGTGCATCTCCTACCAATTTCACCTTTCCCTTGTCCAACCAAATTGCGTGCTGACACGACTGTTTGATAAACCCCAGATCGTGGGAGACTACCAAAACTGTCGCATCCGCCTCCCAAAACTTCTCAATGCGCTGCTTGCACTTATTCTTAAAACTCTCATCCCCTACAGAGAGGACTTCATCCAAAATCAGAATATCCGGTTGCACGTCAGTTGCGATCGCAAACCCCAAGCGTGCCTCCATACCTGAGGAAAGCGCCTTCACTGGCACTAAGGCATACTCTTCTAGCTCGGCAAATTCCAAAATCGAAGGCGCTCTACTTATCATTTCCTGCCGCGTAAAGCCTAGCAATACTCCGTAAAGGATGATATTGTCCATCACCGAGATTTCGCGATCAAATCCTGCACCCAACTCAATCAAGGGTGCAATTTGTCCCCGCACTCGCACTCCTCCACTCGTCGGTTGCAAAATTCCACAAATCACCTTTAGCAGCGTTGATTTTCCAGCACCATTCGCACCAATAATCCCCACTTTCTCATTGACGTTGACCACCAAATCAATTTGATCTAACACTAATTTCTTCGCTGGCTTGCGGTACTTACCTTCCAAAAACGATAAAACCGTTTTCTTTAAGTCATAAGTGAACTCTTCTTGCGTCCGTCGCCACAGCGAAACTTGGTTAAGGCGAATTACTTCCATCTACAACAAATCCATAAATCCATGCCGCCACCCGTGAAAGCAGCTCCATCCGATCGCTAACATAATCACACCACTTAGCAATGACTGTCCAATAGTACTTATATCCGGTAGCGCTCCTGATAATGAAATCTGACGAATACTTTCAATAACTGGTAGCAATGGATTCAGTACTAAAAATGATTTTACCGATGCTGGTACAATTGCTGCTGGATAGAATATGGGGCTAGTAAACCACAGCACAAATACAACTAATTCATAAAAATAATTTAGATCCCTAAAAAATACAAATAAGGCACTAACCAGAAACGCAATTCCTGTACATACCAAAGCTAGTGCCAGCAATGGCAACAGCAGCGCCACCACATTCACTAAACTCTTGGAATTAATTAGAGTCATAACCGCCAGCAATGGCAACACTCCGACAGCGAACTGAAATACATTTGCCGCAATCATCGATACTGGGAAAACACTCACAGGTAAGCGAATTTTGTTTAACAGCGCTCCATTATTTACCACACTCCACAACGCTTGGGACGTAGATGCAGAGAAAAAGTTAATCACTACCAACCCTGTAAATACTGCTAGCACATAGTTAAGGATTGAGTTGCCATAATACGACGCAAACGCAGTACCAAAAATAGCTGTGTACACTCCTGTCATCAGCAGTGGATTCAGCAGTGACCAATATACACCCAAGAACGAACCTCGATAGCGTACCTTCAAATTCCGTGCAACCAATACATGCAGCAATTCCCAATAATGCTGCACTTCCGATAAACTTGAGTTAGGTTTCAACGAAAGGGTCATGCCACAACACCAATAAAACTAGAAAACTGACGGTTAAATAGGCTAGCAAATCTGTCTACTAAAATTAACCTTGTGCAAACTCAGTCCAGCTATCCATCCTACGCGAATTCCTTCAAAAGCCTGCTGAATGTACTTTACTAAAATTGAATTAGGAAGATTATGAGTAAATTTGAGTCGAAGTATTCTCAGCAGACAACGATAGATTAGGAGGAAAGCCAGACGTATCACAAGCAGGGGAAAAGGAATTTCTTTGAATCCGTGCTTCAAAGCAAAATAAGTTGTATTTTTTGCCAGAGAATACCAGCAAGTAAGATGCTTTTGATCAATGCGATTGTGACTGGGTTGAGGGTAGTGATCTACGACAACATCAGCGTAATGAATGTCATAGCCTGCCTGAATCAAACGTAAACAGACATCTGTTTCATCGAGAAAGTAATCAAAAAACTCATCATAACCGTTGATTTTCTCTAGCAGTTCTTTTCGATAAGATGAATTTGTCCCCATGAGAGCGTTAAACCAAAAACCTTTTGGTTCGTTGTAGTCAACAGCATCAGAAGAGCGGATATGAATTGTTTCGCTGAGAACATTGGTAATACCACGGCAAAATTGTAAGGGGTAGCCAGGACGAGTCAAGTCTCGAACTGTACCTCCAACGGCGGCACATTTGTCTCCGTAAAACAAATAGGTAAATAGCAGTTGCTCTATCCAATCGGATGGTGGAATTGCATCATCATCAAAAAAAGCAATGATTGAGCCTGATGCAAGTTTGATACTTATATTCCTAGATAAACTGAGATTTTTGGACTCAACTTTGAAAGATTTAATTTTAAAACTAATCTTGCTTGATAAATCCTGAAGTAATTTTATCGTCTCTGTATCTGATGAACCATCAATAATAATTACTTCAAAGTTTTTGTAACTAATAAGTTCTAGCGATTCAATAGCTTTTTCTAAAAAAGTATGTCGATCGGCTGTGCAGATGGCTATAGATACTAAAGGAAACAAGTGAGTTGATATTACTTTAGGTATTTCTGATAACCTAAGCTTGTTAATCTGCCAGTATACCCGCCAGATCTGACTTATAGTCTGAGTAACATCCTTGATCAAAACCCCAGGATTGACTGAAGTAGCTACATAGCCACTACCTGTAAAAAAGTAGACATCTTTTGCCAAGTTTAGAGCATAGAGATCGGGAGAGCGGCAAGTAATTAGTGCCACGTCGCTTGGTTTCCAAAAACAAGCTACCAACCAAAGTAAAAGGCGATTTACTAGATTTTGAGGTGGAACCCATGTAGTAATTTTTTGGTCAACCTCCAACTTTTTCAAAGTACAACTTTGTAAACTATCTTGATAAATAGTAGGCTGCACCAGTACCTTAGATGGACTATTAATAATTTCTTCTAAAGAATATTCTCTATAAGATAGGGGTTCTGGTCTTTTGCCACGAATACCTTTAATAAAATCTTCAAACCCTTCAATAGAAAGTTGAGCTAAAAAGTATCGCGCTGTTGCGGCATAATAAACTAACCGTGGTAGAGCCACAAGAACTCTTTTAGAGACAAGGAGCGGTTGATGCTTTTGCCAGCAGTAACATAGATTTCGCTCGTCATAATAATTAATCCAGGGGCGGCACTTGAAATCTGGTGAATTATGCCAAATAATTGATGCTGGATTTATTGCAACTATCCAAGAATATTGCTTTGCCCGCAAGCACCACTCTACATCATCAAAATGTAAAAAGTAATTTTCAAATACTCCCATCTGTTGCACAACTTCTCGGCGCACTAGTAGGGATGCAGCAGCACAGGCATCTACACTGACATAAGGTTTACCGCTTAAAATTTCATCAGTTGAAGCAATAGGACAATTTCCTAAGTTTATTTTCAGATGTGCTTTAACACCATTGATAAAACTGCCTACTTCTTGAATAGTATTGGGTTCATGTAGCTTACGAATCTGAGAACCCACTAAACCTACTTCCGAATAGGTTTGCAAAGTCTCAACTAGCGGATGTAGCGCTAGGGAATCTAGACGAACATCATTATCGAGTAGCCAAAGGTAATCGTATTCAAGTTGGCTAAGAACCTGTAACCCATAGGAGAAGCCACCAGATCCGCCTAAATTACTACCTGTTTGCAAAACGTTGACTTGAGGATGGTACTGCTCTAAATAAGCTTGCGTGCCATCCGTTGATGCATTATCTACAACGTAAATATCAAGCTGTATAGTCTGTAGCTCTTCTAGGTTAGTAATGTCTTCAAGTACCGAACAAACATCATGTAGCTTATTCCAAGTAACAATAATAGTGGCTACTTTAGCATTCCTCACAGAACTTAATGATTGTATGAATGGTTCAAAACTTATCTCTTTAAGCTTTTGGAGGTCATCTATCTACGGACGGAAGATAATATTAAGTTAATTGTATGCCTGGATACAAAAAAGCCGTTGTGGAGCGCTCTAACTGCTAACCTATGTCTTAGAAGTAGTTACGAATCTATGGAATTCAGCTTTTATAAATAATCAGAAGAAAACGTTAGAAATTTTCTTCCTTGCTGACTCACTGATGTAATAGAAAGAGTATCCATTTATCCCGATAGCATTAGACATATCATAAATTACTACTTCTTTACAATCCCGAATTCCAGAGCTAGCAGAGTTAGGCAATAGGAAACCAATTTGACGAAAAAACAGGTCTTTTTAGCTGTAACAATCAATTTATAGAAAAAGCGTGGGAAGCGATCGCACGTAAATTAACAGAATGTCTCTCTTGTGCTTGCTCAAGCTTTCAGCTCAAAGTTGACAGACTGCTCACTAGTTGCGCTATCCAGTTATGCGATCGGTTTTCCAGTCACAAGCAGTGATGCAGTAAAACCTATACAGTAAGCTGACAGAGACAATATCGCCATTGCCTAGGTTGACGCATCGCTTACCTCAGAGGAGGCTTCTCCTGTAAAGCTGCCTAAAGACTTGCTTAATAAATAGGTCTTACAAAGGTGACCACTCTAAAATGACCTAGACCTACTGCAATCAATAAAGCTTCAACTATGATCAAAGCTTATGCGGCTCATGAACCAGGTGGAGAATTAAAACCCTTCGAGTACGATCCCGGTTCCCTTGGTGACGAGCAGGTCGAAATCAATGTTGAGTACTGCGGGATTTGTCACAGCGACCTAAATATGCTTGACAATGAGTGGGGAATGACTCAGTACCCCTTTGTTCCGGGTCATGAGGTGGTTGGGACGATCGCAGCCCTTGGCGATCGCGTAACTAAGCTGAACGTGGGACAGCGAGTCGGCTTGGGTTGGTATTCTCGCTCCTGCATGGTTTGCGAATGGTGTATGTCCGGCAATCACAACCTTTGCTTGGATGCAGAGGGCACGATTGTTGGTCGTCCGGGTGGATTTGCTGACAAAGTTCGCGCTCACTATAGTTGGGTGCTGCCCCTACCAGAGGGAATTAACCCAGCGACATCAGGTCCACTGTTCTGCGGCGGCATCACCGTCTTTAACCCGATTGTGCAGCTCGATATCAAGCCTACGGATCGAGTCGGTGTAATTGGCATCGGGGGATTGGGTCACATGGCGCTTCGCTTCCTTCATGCTTGGGGGTGCGATGTGACGGCTTTTTCTACCACCCCTGATAAAGAAGCAGAGGCACGGGAATTAGGGGCAAATCACTTTATTAACTCTCGCGATCCCAAAGCATTAGAGTCTGTAAAGAATTCCTTTGACTTGATTCTCTCTACAGTTAATGCTGACCTAGACTGGAATGCGTACATTGCTGCCTTGCGTCCTAAGGGTCATCTGCATTTAGTTGGCGTGGTTCCCAATCCCCTATCCACTCAAATTTTCCCACTGATTGCGGGTCAGAAGTCTATTTCGGGTAGTCCATTGGGTAGTCCGGTTACTACTGCTAAAATGCTCGACTTTGCTGCTCGACACGGTGTTGAACCGATTACGGAAACCTTTAGCTTCGAGCAAGTGAATGAGGCAATGGAAAAACTTCGTAGCGGCAAGCCCCGTTATCGCTTGGTTTTGAAGCATTAGGATAGTTTGATAGTTCAGTGAGGGGCGATGGGCTATCGCCCCGCTTCGCTAACACATTTGCTCCAAGAAGTGCCAAATATATGCGATCCGTATTTCTTCCATCAGAAACGGAGGGGAGGCGATAACCCTTACGGGATGCTGACGCTCCTAACGTCGCTACCGCTAACGCATTGCTATGTACACATTGCTCTAATCAACTTCTACCAATCTTCAACCATCCAAAAACCTGATCTGCCGTTAACTCTAACTCGATTCCTTCAAGAACTGGTAAGCGATCGCTACCTCTATGTACTTCAGGTTCTTGCTTGGGTCTAAAGGTAAGGATAGAGCGATCATCTGGATCAATGAGCGACCCTAACTGACAGCCATGTCGCAGACAATGCAGAATGTTGTCAATAACCCGGTTAGCATTCTGTTCGGGTGAGAGAATCTCAATTGTCCAATCTGGGGGTTCGACAAAATTGTCTTCTGGCTCTCCCTGCTCATCCAATGGAATCCGGTTCCATGCCACCACGGCAACATCAGGTACAACAGAACGCCCGCCAAAGGTACAACGAAGTTCAGGAAGTGCCGTATAGTCCTCCGTGTTGCTATCGATGACAGCGAGTAGTCGCTTTTGCAAGATAGAGTGCCTAGTTTTTGGCATCGGCTTCTGAATCGCATCCCCATTAATGTACTCCCATGCAGGAGATTCCTCGATATAAGGAAGCCTGAGAAATTCTTCAAGGGTGAGGGGTTTAACCGATGCAGGCATCATG
>JALYGX010000059.1 GCA_030776905.1 Cyanobacteriota bacterium
CTGTTAGGTAGCTGCAAAAAGGTAATTGGCTTCTCAGAAACTTGCATCATTTGTTTGATAAGTAAGTGAACACTTTCACTTCTATATTGGCATATATTTTTCATTTTATACTGTTGTTATTGCTACAATAATTTGAAACTTTAAGATTAATTTATATTTGAAATTAATCGAATCTTTGCCAACTAAAAGCAAAGAGCTAATTGAACGTGAAAATTACGGCTAAAAATCTAGGTTACTGATGCGATTAAAATAGAATATGGCAATATAAGTATCAAGATGCCTATTAAGCTGTGGCACTTGCGATCGCACTTTTTTTCAGCCTTATAGATAACACCACCTGAAAAACTATATGAAAAGCCTCAAGAGGTTTAAACACACTTTTAGTAAAGTGCAAGACCGGCGATACCAGCCATCGGTATAATCAAAGCTACTTCCATGCGGAAGCGCATCATTCCAATGAGTGACGCTACGAGGATAAGTGCCGATGCCCAATGGTGTGGTGCTGTGCTAGCAACGACAAAGGCAGCAGCAATAAGCATACCAACAACAGCTATTCTCACACCTTGCAGTGCAGCGTTGATAGCAGCAGACTTCTTGATGCTGTCTAGAAAATACGTGCTTACCACCATCAGTACAGCAGAAGGCAGGAACATACCTACAGTAGCGGATAGCCCACCCAACACTCCGGCAACCTTGTACCCGATAAAAGCTGAAGTAATCAGGATTGGACCGGGTGTGACCTGACTAATCGCGAGACTATCAATAAATTCCTTATTAGTGACCCAACCTTGGCTATTAACTACTACATTTTGGATGATGGGGATGAATACATAGCCACCGCCGAACAACGTTACGCTCATCACGGCAAAAGTAGTAAACAGTTTTAGGATTAGTGAGGGCTGCACAGTCAGAAACCACAGCGCAGGTAGTACAGACACTGAAAACAACTTGCTCGAACCTTGAACCTCAGACGGCAACTGTACTGGAGGAGCGGGCTTTGGTGGTTGTAGCCGTGTAGTTATCGAACTGCCAAACAGTAACCATCCAGCCAAGCCAGAGGCTAAGACAATTCCGATAGTGCTATAAAAACCGCCAATTCCTAGCAGAACAGCGCAGGCGACTACACTGATGGCGAGCTGCGGCACTCCCTTGATAGTTTGATAACCCATACTCCAAGCCGCCGAGATTACAATTGCGCTCATCGCTGGGGTAAAGCCCATAAACAGTTTGTTTAGGACTGGGACTTGACCCCACTGAAAGTAAGCAATACTGAGACCTAAAACTAACACCAGTGTTGGAAGCAGGACTCCAAGCCCACAGACCAGTGCGCCTTTGATGCCGCGCAAACGGTAGCCTACACCAACGACAGCATTGAAAGACATTGCTCCTGGTAGCACAGAGGCTAAGAATATGGCATCGAGCATATCTTGCTCTTCAAGCAGATTATTCTTCTTGACGTAGTTCTGAATAACTGCAATGAGCGACATAGAGCCTCCCCACGCCGTGCTGCCGATTTTCAAAAATATCCAGAACAAACTCCTCAAGGAGGACGTAGAACTCCCCTGAGTTAATTTCATACTTTGATGCCCTTTGATTACCCTGATTAAGAATTGAAGTAGAAAAGCTAGATAACTAGATAACCTTGGTGGATTCAACCTGTAGGACAGCTTTGTAGAGAGTACCGTGGCTAGCTGTCCACTGCTTTCATGCTTGATTCCTCTTAAATCTGGTATTACCTGCCTATCACTTGTATTATGTATTGTGAATATAACCTTAGATAGAGAATAATTGCAACAAGGTCAGGCGAACTTTATTTAGTCTTTACTTATACCACAGCCAAACCTTGTTTTTTCTCCTAATGAAAGCTTGTAGTTCATTGACCCTGAGCCATCTCTAAAATCCCGTCAATTCCTAGTGGGTTAGTGTAGATATAATTACTAATTTGGGTAGTCTGTATAGAATACACAGCATCCCTTGTCTATACAACGCTAAACAAGTAGTGATAGGTAAAACGAAAAGCTACGCAGAACAAATGTAACAGAGAGTATAGGGGTTCTCCGTTGAGTACAACATACTTCCCTATCCCTGGTTCTCCTTGTCCTAAAATCAAGATTGCGGTATTCCATCTAAATGAAATCGTTATATTTATTACTTTTACAGCACTACAAAAATATACATTCAGAGAATAAAGCCGTTGTAAAGTTATCAACTTCCGGATGACATTTATAGAGAAGATTGTTAATAATTGTAGAAGAGCTTGTGTAATACAGTAAATCAATTTCTGTATAACAAGAGGTTCAAAGCAATTGTCACTTTTTTAGCTTCTAGACTATGAGCCTAGGGGTGAAAGTCAGAGTGTTTACTAGCCATTCATTTAGATGCGGAAGTCATGCATCAAGACTTTCTAGTAGGCGGAATCGGGGTGTCTTAGCTTACTTCAAAAGCTTACAAATACTACTTCTCAGCGTTTTGTAGCCCCTTAGTTCGGAGACGTGTGGTGACACCTGTTAAAGAAACTCCCCCTTTCGCCAGTCTTAACTTATTTACTACATTGAAGCAAATTCAGTTTCTCAAAACGCTGAAGCAGCTTCGGTTTAGCGGTCAACTGGTGTTGGCAGATTCAAAGGGACAACAATGGAGCATTTATCTACACCTAGGTAGCATCATATATGCTACGGGTGGAACTCACCCCGTGAGGCGCTGGCAAAGACACCTAGCCGCTTACTGTCCTCAGATGCTTGCTCGTAGTGCAGCACTGCCGAGCGATTTGGCTGGCATGAATAGTGCGGCTTTCACTATCGACTGGCAATATCAGCTATTGTGCGTATGGGTAGGGCAGCAAAAAGTAACTCGTGAACAAGCCGCTCAACTGATTCGAGCGATCGTTACTGAAGTGTTGTTTGATGTGGCGCAAGCGATGCGGGCAGTTCATCACATCAACGAAGATAACTCATTATCTTCACCACTGGTCTTGATTGACGTGCAGCAAGCGATCGCAGAAGTTCAGCCGCTTTGGCAAAGTTGGCAGGATGCTAATCTTGGTAACTATTCTCCTAACAGCGCCCTCCTAGTTAAGCAACCAGAAGAACTCCGCAAGCGGACATCAACACAGGTTTATCAAATCCTAAGCCAAGTTTTAAATGGGCAATATACTCTGCGTGACGTAGCTGTGCAGATGAAGCGGGATGTTGTGCAAGTAAGCCGTTCGCTCTTGCCATACGTCCACTTAGCATTGGTGGAATTCATTAGCATCCCCGATTTTCCAAATCCGGTTTCACCATCTTTTCCTAAGACGCCTATCACGCCAGTGCAGCCTTCTGGACCTCTGATTGCCTGCGTGGATGACAGTCCTTTGGTTTGCCAAACCATGAAAGCATTGCTAACGGCAGCAGGCTATCAGTTTGTTGGTGTGGATGATGCCTTGCGAGCGTTTGCCATCCTATTAGAGCGTAAGCCGGCCGTGATCTTTTTAGATCTAGTGATGCCAAATGCCAACGGCTATGAAATCTGCGGTAAATTACGCAAGCTTTCTTATTTCCGTAATACACCAATTTTAATCTTGACCGGAAATGACGGCATTGTTGATCGCGTTCGGGCAAAGCTTGTGGGAGCGTCAGATTTCTTAAGTAAACCAGTCGAAGCTGGAACTGTGCTAAGTGTGATTCGCAAGCACTTAGAACAGGGTGCGATTAGTCAATAGTTGTTGGTTATTTGTCTATTAATTCCTAACCAATAACTATTAACTAACAACCCATAACCACTTTTTGTCATTTGTTAATGAGGTAATTATTGTGAGTACGGCTCTAGTTGTTGACGATTCCTTAACCGATATGCAAGTTCTCACTCGCTGTTTGCAGCAAGGAGGTCTTAATGTCTTGACTGCCAGCAGTGGAGAAGAAGCCTTAACCAAAATTAGTAACCAGAAACCTGACATCATCATTTTAGATGTTGTATTACCGGGCTGTAGCGGGTTTGAAGTCTGTCGCGAGATTAAAGATGCCGCCGCAACAAGCAACATTCCAGTGGTTATCTGCTCGACCAAAGGCGGTCAGATGGACAAATTCTGGGGCATGAAACAGGGAGCAGATGCGTATCTCGCCAAGCCTGTTGACCAAGAAGAATTTGTACGCACTGTTATAGGGCTGATCAAAAAATAAGTCTGAAACCACATTAAATTGTGTTGGACTTTCAAGCCGTAGTAGGGTGAGCAATGCCCACCCTACAGCAAAAGAGGCTAGTGAAGCGGAATTAGTTCAGCATAAAGCCCTGAAGCTTTCGATTTCAGTTCGCTAACGAGCATAGCTTCGCTTAGAGCCTAGTTGTTTTTGGACCCCCTGACGCCTGTAAGAAAATCAATGTCCGACTCTTTATCAGTCCAAGAACCCCTACTACTACCGATAGATTCAGCTTCTCTAAAAGCAAGCGAACAGTTTTTGCGATTTCGTCTTTTCCCAAATACGATCGCCCTATTGCCGGTTCCACAACTAACTGAGGTTCTGACAATTCGCAGCAGCCAGATCGTACCCATTTTTCATATGCCTGCCTGGGTCATGGGCGTCTACAACTGGCGGGGTGAAATTCTGTGGATGGTCGATTTGGGTCATTTAGTGGGACTCACGCCCTGGCATCAACAAACCAGCAGTGCTTCAGCCTGTACGGCGATTGTGTTGCAGGCTCGTTCCGGTCGGGCAACACCTACTAATGTTAAAAGCCAGATGCTAGGGCTAGTTGTAAACCGAGTAGAAGATATTGAGTGGTGCAATACCGATTTGATTCAATCGCCACCCTCATCAACTGTGACCCCTAGTTTGGTGCCGTTTTTGCGCGGATATTGGTTGAAATCCGATGATGAAATCCTGCCAGTCATTGATGGTAAAGCTATTCTTGCCGCAATGCCCAAGCCATAACAGGATTTGTATTACAGTTCAAGCGCTTCGTTCATAGTTCTGGATTTTTGTCACCACTTGGTAGCCAATATCCAAAAACAATTCAACATCTAGAGCGCGGCTTCTTCCACGTAGCCTTCGCTTTTGTTTGTCTTGGTTGCACTTTGCCTAACTCACAACCTACTACCTATTTTTGATAATTGAGGTTTGTTCCATGACTCAGATTCCTCCCAAGGCTAGCTCTAACAACGATTCCAATGGTCGCGGTTCTAACTCTAAAATTATCCAAATTGAGAATCAAACTCCTGTAACCAATGATTTCTCTAATCGTGGGTTGTTTTCCTATGAAGAACAAGAGGGAATCGAATTAACTAAATTCAAGGAAAACGAGCAAATCGTTCCGGCTCAAAAAAATGCTCTCCAACGGCATCCATCCCGTTTGTGGCGTTTATCAAGTCTACGAACCAAAGCGATCGCAGTAGCACTCGCACTCGGTACAGTTCCAGTGGTACTGGTCGGGACAATCTCTTATTTCGCGGCTAGCCAAGGGATTAAGCAGCAAATTGTTCAAAACGAACAAGTTAATGCTAATGACCTGCAAGACAAGTTAAATCTCTTCATCCAAGATGCCTATACCAACACTGTATTGATGTCTGGTCTCAATTTCTTGACTGTCCCCAAGGTGCGAGACATATTCACTCGCCAGGACAAAGACGAAATTCTCAATCGCTATCTCCAAACCTTCAACTTCTTCGACAGCATTGTTGTGTATGACCCCAAGGCTAAAAAAATCATAGCGGCTTCAGAGGGGGACTACGATTTTAATGGAGTCATGACGGCGGAATATACTGAGGGAGTGCTGAAAACGGATCTCCCATTCATTTCCGATCCGCGACCCAACAAAGCCAATGGAATTTATAGCCTTTTTATCGCTGCCCCAGTCAAGGATAAAGCCACTGGTCAAACTATTGCCATAATCCGTGTCCGCGTCCCTATGGGGGGGGTTGAAAAGGTATTTGGTACCAAAGAGCGACCTCAAGAATATTATTTGCTTGAGTCTACGGGCGAAATTGCTGCAGCTTCCGAACAAAAACTCATTCAGAAAAAGCTGGAGACAGAATTTCCCCAATTAGTGCCCGGAATCAAGCAAAGAGGTGAGCAATTAGTGACGCAAATTTTTAACCATAAAACAGACAACAGGGAGAAAATTTTCACTTACGTTGCCAATAAAAAACTCGCTGAGGCGTATAACCTCAAGTGGGGTCTGATCGTCAGCCGTCCTACAGCAATTGCCTTTAGTCCCCAAAGAGACTTGCTCTTGACCTTATTAATAGGGACAGGCGCTGCAGCGGTGCTACTGGCAGTGATCGCAGTTTTCCTCGCAAACCGCGCTACGCGCCCAATTCTGGATGCAGCCAAGGCGGTGGACAAAATTGGTCAGGGAGAACTGGATACTCGTGTGGAAGTCAAAGGGGAAGACGAACTTGCCGTGCTAGGAGCCAACATCAACGAGATGGCTTCTCAGCTAGAGCTTTTCACGCAGGAACAAGTATCCGTAGCCGACGAGCAACGCCGACTCAAAGAAGAACTGCAACAGCGTGCCTTGGAACTGCTGATGGAAGTAGACCCGATCAGTAAAGGCGACCTCACC
>JALYGX010000060.1 GCA_030776905.1 Cyanobacteriota bacterium
CATCTTTTTGTTCCTTGGGCAGGGGCAATGAACGGTTCGTTGTTGTTTGCCCTGCTAACGTTGGTGTTTTGGTGGGTGGTTGGGTACGGAATGTATCGACGGTGCTGGTTTGTTAAAGTGTAGGCGATCGCTTTTTCTCAAGATGTAGAAACGCTGACTATCCGGAGCTTCGAGTTTTGAACAGAAAATAGAGTTAAGTAAGTAGGTACAAAGATTTAGTGGTTAGCGATCGCCATCTTGCACTTACACTATTACCCATCAGGGATTAGCCCTGTGTCTTGGTTAAGGCGCGTAGGTGGTAGGTTTTAGGGAAAAATTTGCCGATTCCCCATTGCCAATTCCCGAAAGCCGAGAATCTTGTACCTCATCCTTTAGGAGAACCGCTATAGCTATTACTAATATGTTTATTTCTGCTGATCTACTAACATTACAACCGATAGTTAAAACCTTTTATATCTGACCAATGTCTAAAGAATTTACCGTTGGCGATCGCGTCCGGGTGATTGAATTACCTCGCTACGTTAAAACAGCCGAACCCATCCCGATGCTGCGACCTCCCAATGTAATTCAACTTGGAGAAGAGGGTATCGTTCTTGATCGGCGTCCAGGGGGATACTGGGGCATTCGCTTTTCTCAAGGGGCGTTTTTGCTGGATAGCCAATATATTGAGGCAGTTCCGGTTACCTCTCAAACTCCTCCAGAAACTGAAAATTCACCAGAATCATCCTCTCCGACCTAAGGTAAACTTCAAGCGTGTACTTTTCTCGGATTCAATGCCTCCAATTCTTTTCCTGGAAAGCCACGAGGGGCAAAACATAAGACCACTTTGACGGGTTTATTCGTGTACTGTTGAGGCTAATGTTCATTATTGGCAGTCTGGGCGGGAATTGGGAGATGAATTTTTATGACTTCCTTGAGTCTCTCGGTATTGCCAACCCCACTGGTACTGGTTGGCTCGCGGTGATATTCACCTTTGGGTTAGCCTGTGGAGTGACTTGGCGTTTTATTCCAGAGGTACGCTCTTTTGCTTTGCGAGTAGGTTGGGCTGACCAACCTAATGCACGGCGGCTTAATCGAGAACCTTTACCGAATGCAGGCGGTTTAGCAATTTATGCCGGGGTAGTCGCTGCACTGATACTAGCGACACTTTTAAGACCGATTGTCATTGAAGGCGTTTTAGCAGAAGTGCTGACGATTCTGCTAGGAAGTTCCATTTTAGTGCTAGTGGGCTTTATTGACGACCAATTTGGTCTACCTCCTTATATTCGGTTGTTTACTCAGATTCTCACAGCACTGTTGCTGATTGCCAGCGATATTCACATTGAAACACCATTGGGTACACCCATCGACTCGCTTTTCTCGATTCTGCTTACCGTCCTGTGGGTAGTAGGGATCACAAATGCGATTAATTTAATGGATGGGATGGATGGCTTGGCAGGTGGAATTAGCTTTATCACAGCAATGAGCCTTTTAGCGGTTTCCGCACAGTTTCCAACTCGTGCAGCGGCAACCTTACTTTTAGCTGCTTTGGGTGGGGCAGCACTGGGCTTTTTGCGGCATAATTTCCATCCCTCTCACATCATTATGGGCGACGCGGGAGCTTACTTTTTTGGCTACGTGCTGGCGGCGACCAGTATGTTAGGCAATCTTAAGGTAACAACAGTGTTTGCCTTGGTACCTCCTGTCTTCTTTTTGCTTTTGCCTGTGCTAGATACTACACAGGTTTTTGTCCGGCGATTGATGGCTGGAAAAAATCCACTGAGTACGCCAGGAAAAGACCACTTGCATCATCGCTTGCTAGCTTGGGGTTTCTCCCAGCGTCGTGCGGCGATCACGCTTTGGGGAATTACCTTGGTGTCCAACTGGCTAGCGATGATACTGCAAGGCATGACACCGATAGTGATTTGTGCAACAGTTAGTAGCATTGTTGTTCTTTTAGGGTTTACCGTTTGGCAAAGGATGCGGGCAATTGAAGTGAGAAGCGATCGCTAATTACTGCCGTTCATGTTTTTTAAGGAAGCGATCGCCCTTACCAACTCATCCGACTCGACTGGCTTAGAAAGGTGTATTTGGAAACCTGCTTCCAGAGCGCGATCCCGGTCTGAATCGCTGGCATACGCAGTCAAAGCGATCGCAGGAATTTCGCTTAAGGCTGTTTCTGGCATTGCCCTAACTTGGCGAATTAACGTATAGCCGTCTAACCCCGGCATTCCAATATCGCTAACGAGTACATCTGGCACAAACTCTTTAAGAACTTCAAGGGCTTCCCTAACCGAAGCCGCTTCCTTCACTTCGGCCTCATACTGCTCAAGGACGAACATTAGTAACTCTCGTGTATCGGGTTCATCGTCTACGAGAAGGATTCGTAACCCCTTGAATGTGACGGCACTTGACTCAACTGTTGCAGATTCCACTTGGGCAGTTGTTGGTTGAGTCTGACGGCGTTGAGTCGGAAATTGTACAGTAAAGCTTGTGCCTTGTGCGGAACCTGGACTTTCTACAGTGACAGTACCACCCTGAAGTTCAACTAAGTGTCGCACAATTGCCAACCCCAAACCTAAGCCTCCCTGAAGCCGAGTCGTGCTGCTATCTGCCTGACGGAAGCGGTCAAAAACAAAGGGCAAAAACTCAGGCTTAATTCCTTGACCTGTATCAGTCACGACGATCAATACACGATCGTCCAGTTGCTGCAAGCGAATTTCTACTTGTCCACCAGATGGCGTAAACTTGATTGCGTTTGACAAGAGATTCCACATCACCTGTTGCAAGCGAATCGCATCACCTAAGACGGGAGTGACTTCTCGATCAGTGAGAAAAGAAATCGCGATCGCTTTTGCTTCAGCTGCCGGACGCACAACACTCAGAGCCACTTCGATCACAGAGGCAAGTTCAACGGGTTGCACATTCAGAGAAAGATTACCTGTAATGATGCGTGAAACATCGAGCAGGTCTTCAATCAAGCGTGTCAAAGACCTAGTGTTACGCTCAATACTCTCAACTGCTCGATCGTAGTCAGTTTCATTCAGTCTCTTGAGGCGTAACATCTGTGCCCAGCCCAACATACTATTGAGTGGTGTCCGTAGTTCGTGGGAAAGAGTCGCCAAAAATTCATCTTTCAGACGGTTAGCTGCCTCTGCCTCTTGACGTGCTGCCCGTTCTTTTTCCAGAAGTTGCGATCGCTCTTTCTCTAAACGAGCGGCTCGACTCCGAACTTCAGCTCGCTCCATTGCCAAGCGTAGAGCAACAGGCACCCGTTTGTAGCGGTTGGGAACCTTGATGATGTAATCATCCAGTCCAGATTTCATCGCTTCTACCGCAAGCTCTTCGTTCCCACTATTGGTGAACATAATCACGGGACAGTTGGGATAGCGAGACTTTACTGTCTTAAGAACAACAAGACCATCGCTCCAGCCAAGTTGATAGTCTGTAACGACAACATCGAAACTGCCTTCGGTAATTACTTCTTCCAAAGCTTTAGCATCTGTAATCTCTCTTACCTCAAGTGAGGTAAATTCTCGCTCCAATTCCCGAATCACAAGGAGGCGATCGGTAGGATTATCATCAATGACCAAGACGTGTAGCATTAGTAAGATAACGAGTCTTTAGATAGTGGTACATCAGGATGTACAAATAAAACTGTCTTCTAAAAGTTCACCTAACCGCTCTTCAATTTGGCTGAACTTCCGGCTTGACATTAGTAACCAGCCAATACAAATTAACCGCTTTCATCATTTCTAATAAAGCCGTCAAACCAGACGATTTTGCTAAATAGGAATTAACACCTAAATCATAAGCTTGGTTAACATCTCTTGCTTCTCTAGAAGACGTCAAAATAACTACAGGAATGCGTTTCAGTTCAGGCTGTTGCCGTAACCAAGCCAGGACTTCATGACCCGATCGCCGAGGTAGTCTCAGATCTAGCAAAATCAACACAGGTAAGGGATAAAGTTCGCGATCCGAGTATTCCCCTTCCCCACTCAGGTAGAAAACGGCAGCATCTCCATCTTTAACGACTTGTAGTGTGATTTTAGATAAGTTTTCATGACGGAAGACACGTTGCATCAAAAGAATGTCAGTTGGATCATCTTCTACCAGCAAAATAGTATGATTCATAGTAACTCTGATCTTACATATCTCCTTAATTTGAGCCAAAATCGGCTGCCCTTTCCTAGCTCGGACTCAATGCCCACCTGACCCCCCATGCGCTCAATCCCTTTATGAACAATTGCTAAACCAATGCCTGTGCCAGGGTAGGTTTCAATTCCATGCAAACGTTCAAAAACGCGAAAGATGCGTTGCTGATGCTCTGGTGCAATCCCAATGCCATTATCGGCTATCCATAGC
>JALYGX010000061.1 GCA_030776905.1 Cyanobacteriota bacterium
GAAGGCTCCAAGCAAGAACCGATTTCTGAGGTGTCGTCGGTGATGTGGGAACAGGACAACCAATTCTATACAGTTAAAGTTCCAGTCCAACAACGCCAGAATCTCCTTAACATAGCCGATTCAATGGCTCAGGCAATGCCAATTCACAGCTTAAGTGCATTACCTGAAGCTCCCTTAGCTAATCCCGCTCCCCAAATGGTGGCAAAAAAAAATCAAGAGTCAACAACAGGTATTTTAGACACTCGTCATCCTGTCCTAACAACAGCCGAGCAATTGCGGCAAGGAGAGGTTGTAACAAACCTGCGTTACCGCCAATCATTTCCACCTGGATCGGACAGTCAAACAGGTCTTACAGGTCAGCCAACTTTCGGGATTAGCTGGGGTATCACGAATAACCTAGAACTCACGCTGGATGCACAAACTGTTGATAATTCTGGCCCTGTTCGCCAGGGACCGTTCCTAGCTCAAAGAATCAACCCAGATAACACGGGTCCTAACTTCTTTCAAGAATTCACCCTCCAAGCAAAGCAGCGACTTTGGCAGGACGAAACTGGGAGGCAAGCACTTAGTGGTGTAGTGGCAGCTTCCCTAGGAAATGCAGGACGCCCTTTCCGGTTTTCTCAGGCAACGGGGCCTGTCTCAAACGGACAAAATAATCAAGTGGTAACGTCCTTAGAGTTGCCTTTTACTATCAGACCCGATGAGCGTTGGCAGTTTACCCTTTCACCCAAGGTTACCTTTTTACCAGAAGATAATGCTTTGTATTTCAACAGACCTACTGTAAACAATCCCGGCGCTTTTGGTACTACCTTTGGCTTGGCGGGAGGTGTTAGTTATCGGCTCAATCCCAGGCTTTTATTATGGGGTGATGCGTTTGTGCCGTTGACCGGTAATAACACAATTAATCGAGAGACTGGATTGCCTGCTCAAACGGTGGCTTTTAATGCAGGTATACGGTATTTAGTCAATCCTCGATTAGCTACAGATTTGTTTGTTTCTAACACGTTAGGTAATACAGGACCTTTGTCTATCGTAGCTGATAGAGATTACCCTTCTTTAGGAGTCGGTATTACCTATTTACCTGGAATTACTAGTCCTAATCGCCGATACCCTCAACACTTTAATTTAACCCAACAACCGCCTCCTTATACTCCAGCAGGATTTGCGTTGTTAGATGGCGGGACAATTGCCAATAAGCAGTTGCATCTGAGCGTACAAGGAGGAGAACAGGGGCTATTAACTGGACTTCGGTATGGACTGTTAGATGATTTAGAAATTGGTGCTTTTCTCAACAAGATTCCCGGTACTGTCGATGAATCAGAGTTAGGGTTGAGCGGCAAAATTCGGTTTTTGCATCAAGCCGATGGTGCTCCATTTACTTTCAGTAGTGCGGTTACTGTAGCTCGCGCAAATAACGTACTTGTAAACTTGCTTAATAATAATCGCAATGAGTTGAAAGAACTAGGTTTGGAGAATAGGGGATTTGTTTTTAGTAATGAAAAGCAGGGAGAATTGTTAATCGTTACGCTCTCTACCCCGATGCACTATCAATTTAAAGGAGGAAGTGCAATTTGGTTAACTCCTACCTTGGGGTTTGTACAACGCAATGGGTTGCAAGTGGCTGGATTTAATATGGGAGGTTCAGTTCCTCTAGCTAAAGATTTGGATGCGATCGCAGAAGTGGGTTATGACTTTAGTGGCAAAGGCAATGCCTTTATCGGGAACAAGCGCGAAACCGTTATCCCTTGGTCGGTAGGATTGCGCTGGCGTCCTGCGTCCCTCTTGGGTATTCCAGAGAAAAGTGCGATCGCTGATATGCAACTTGAAGCCTACGTTACTAATCGAGTTGGCTCAACACCTTTTGAAAGCCTGAGAGTCCGAGCTGATAATGATATGGCAATTGGGGTAGGTTTGGTCTTACCAATTCAGTTTTAGAATATTGATTCAGTAATCACAAACCTTAGCCCCCAATCCCTTTCCTTTGAGTTCAAAAATTTATTTCTCTTCCTTCTCTAACGAGGAGAGGACAGTTGAGGTACGCTTTTTGAGTGTTTCGCAGGCTTCGCTAATTAAGATATCTATCTCCGCCGCCACCTCATCTGATGTGCCGTCCCAATAACGGGTGTGGGCACCAGCACCTAGGCAGAACTCACGTCGGGTACGATGCTCATCTTCTGAGATATGGACAGGGCGATCGCGATCGCTAGTCCAAGTAGTATCATCCTTACCTCGTTCAGTAGGTTTGCGCCACTGGTAATCACAGCAGTCGCCACGCCACAAGTATCGTCCTACATAGTCGCCGCTTCGGAAGGTGTTTACCCAACGCCTTACCCCTAGTAGTTTCTTGGGATTTGGCTTCTGTTTATGATCAATAGACGGGGGGTTGTGTGGCTTTAGCGTCCAGGGAGTTTTGTCATAGTGACGCGCCCAATTGTAAAGATGCGGAAAACCTAAACCGTAAAGCTGGCGTAGTGGGCAACCCATCGTGAAAAAGTAGATAGGAAGATCGCCACTTACTAATCTGGCAAGTGCTGGATCGGTTGCACGTTTAGTTTCACGTTCGAGGAAGCGCAAGAGGTCAGCGGTGATTGCGGCTCCCTGGCTGTGAGCCACGACTAATATCGCATCATAGCCTCGCTTATCTTGCGGATCTTCCCAGTTACAAAGGTAGCGTAGCACAGAGACATAACGGGAATAGATGCGGGCGCTTGGGTTGTCATCCACTGGGCGTGTACGCATATAGTTATCAACATCAAGGACGACATCAAGGAGGCTTCGGAACCCCAACAATAGCTTATTCAACCGACCTCGAAACGCTATTAAGCTAGTTGTGGAAGCAACCAGGAATGTAGCAGATATTCCTATAATCTCTTCGGTGAGGTTAAAGTTAGCCGCAGCTTCAGGATTAAAGAGGCAATAAAGGTAAAACAGGGGAAAGCAAAATGCAATGATAACAACAAAGACGTTGCCCCAAAAATCTATGAATTCCAGTCCATTAGTCAGCCACTTCCCAAACCGATCAGAGGAGTCGTCATTAGATTTAGGAAAATCAATTTCTTTAGGAGGAAAAACTTCAGACCAAGCCACGGGAAAAAGCGTCCACACGGCGATTACTACTGTAAGTAAAAGACAGAGGATTACTACTACAAAAGCTGGCGAGGCGGCGGCAATAATTAGCTGATGAATAAAGTCAGGTCCTGAAAAGGAAGTTTCGCTCTGACGAGGAAGAAAAACTCCTAAAAATTGTGGTATATAAAATTTATTCTCTGGCAGTAAGCGAGAACCCACGCGATCAAGAGCGCCTAAAAGCATCAGGGTTATAACAATAAACAAAGCCGTAGGAATTGCCAGGGTTAACCGTGCCGTCCAAGCTGCTCGCTTTGCACGTTCGTAGCCTCCTTCAGTCTGTGTACCTTTGCTTTGCCATACCGCGACACAACCTAATAAGGCAGCAAAAAATTGTAAAGCAAAGAACACAACCCAGGCTGAGCCTAAAATTAAGTAGATAATCTCAACGGTTTTGAAAGCTGCTTCAGTAATTCCTTGATGAGAATCTGGAGCATACAACAGATGCGTTGTGATTATTACTGCCAGAAATACACCTACTCCTGTCGAAACCTTACCTGCCTGGGGGCGATGGCGTCCGTACTCTTTCATCAGACGCCACATGATCAAGGCGGCTAAAGCACACCATTCAAACGCAAGAATCCGATAATAACCCAACGTTGGCAATGGGATAAAACTTCCCTTTTCGAGATAGACAATGAGTCCTATCACTCCTACAACTAACAAAATTAGTGGGACACTCCATAGCTGAAACCATGCCTTGATCCAAAATAGACAAAATCCAATCAAGGCAATACTAATAATGCCTAAAGAACTCAAAGTGATGATTGGGAGGTATTCAGCAGGAATATTACCAGGAAGAGTGATTGGCACCGTAAGCAATAGGTACAAATTCAGAATAGGAATAATCATAGACAGAACGTGTGCTGCTCTAGCTTGCGTCCTGCTGTACCACTTCCACCAGGTATTTTGATACTCAATGTAAGCGGAGTTCACCGCATGAACACCCAGACTGCTCAAGTGAAATAACAGTTGATAGAACTCACCAAGGATACGGAAAATACCAGTACCCAGTCGAGACAGATCAGCCCAATACATTTCGTAGATATGTACATCCGATCGAGGCTCATTTCCTTGTCCAAGCCGTGAACCTTCCAGTCGTACAGTCTCGTAAGTCGATTTCACTCCTTTACCCTTGTATTGGTGTACCTGGTCCCAGATAAATTTATGAGCATTCATATCCAGAGTGTCTTCGATTGTGGTCAAAGACTCTTCATGAACTGGCTCCAGCTTAGGTGGTTCTTGAGATACATTGACTGGACGAACCGCAATCCGCAGGGTGCTTTCGTAAAACGGAGTGTATTGCACCTGCGTCTGGCTCGGTTGACTCTGATTGTGGTTTAAGAGGAGACTCGCGATCGCTCGTGCAGAATCATGCGCTGGTTGATCTGCAACACCATGAACAGCAATAACGGCGATTTTTGGCTTACCTTGATCTTCCTCCATCGAATTACCCCTTTGTCTCACTATCTCTACGAGTGCTTCTAACTGTGTATTTATCCTTATCCTCGTTCACTCTTGCTATGAGCTTTTGAGTCTGTTCACTTCTCCAAGCTCAGTTCCAGGATTTCCGTAAGAGATACAAAAATTAAAATTGGTCGGTTCAACACAGTTTGCAAGAGGCAATTTTTTCCGAACAGGTTCTAGCCGAACCTGCATAGGTCGCTCTCCCTGGGGCTAAGAGTGGTTTGATTCGATCCAGAGTAGTGTTTGCTATACAGAGAACATGAGCAGACAAAAGAAACGGACTCTGGAGAAATTGAGATTTCCAACACGGAGGCTGCGTCAATCCCTGTCAGTCTTTCGGTACAGTGGACGAGCGTTAGGCTTAGTATGGACAACTAGTCACACCATGACAGTTGTGCTAGCGATACTGACTCTGGGGGCAGGTTTATTGCCGGGAGCGATCGCTTATGTCGGTAAGTTGATTGTTGATACTGTCGTTTTAGCGTCTCAATCGAGCGTAGAACCCCATCGCTGGACGGCTTTGAGGTATGTAGGACTAGAAGCGATCGCTGTTATGTTGCTAGCAGGTAGCCAACGGGGTCTTACCGTCTGCCAATCGCTGCTGCGGGTACTGCTGGGTCAACGGGTGAATGTCTTAATTCTAGAAAAAGCACTGACATTAGACCTTGTTCACTTCGAGGACTCGGAGTTTTACGACAAGATGAATCAGGCAAGGAGCGAAGCATCCATTCGTCCTCTCTCACTGGTGGCGCGTACCTTCGGACTGCTTCAGAATGCCCTCTCGCTGATCACCTATGGAGGTCTACTACTGAAGTTTTCGATTTGGGCGGTTGTTGTGCTGCTGGTGGCAGCTTTGCCTCCGTTTATTGCTGAGACGCGCTTTGCCGGGGAAGCTTTTCGGTTGTTTCGTTGGCGATCGCCTGAAACCCGACAGCAGCATTATTTAGAAACGTTGATTGCCCGTGAAGACTACGCAATGGAGGTTCAGCTCTATCAGCTAGGGAACACGATGCTGCAACGCTACCGGGATATCTTTCATCGACTTTACGACGAAGACCGCGATTTGACCATCCGCCGGGGATTCTGGGGTTACTTGCTGGGATTGCTGAGTACTGCCACCTTTTACGCTGCCTACGCCTGGATTGTGGTAGAAACCATTTTCGGTCGCATATCTCTAGGGGATATGACCATGTACCTGATGGTCTTCCGGCAAGGACAGTCCACCTTCACGGCGGCTTTGACTTCGATTGGCGGGATGTATGAGGATAACCTTTATCTCTCTAATCTCTACGAGTTTCTAGAGCAAGATGTCCCCAAGCCTCGCGGTAAGGCTACTAGGGGTGTGATTCCGGGAGATGGAATTCGCATCGAGAACGTGTCCTTCACCTATCCCGGAGGACTAAAACCCGTATTGAACGGCATCACCCTCCACCTGAAACCGGGGGAGAAATTAGCGATCGTGGGTGAGAATGGTTCGGGAAAGACCACCCTGATTAAACTTTTAACCCGACTGTATACGCCGGATTCTGGGCGCATCCTTTTGGATGGTTTGGATTTGCAGGAGTGGGATATCGAGGTGCTACGCCGACGAATTGGCGTAATTTTCCAGAACTTCGTCCGCTACCAGTTCACAGTTGGCGAGAATGTCGGTGTGGGAGATGTAGACCATCTGGAAGACAAAGCACGCTGGGAAGTTGCTTCTGACAAGGGAATGGCTCGACCTTTTATTGACGATATGCCAGAAGGTTTCGGCACTCAGTTGGGTCGATGGTTTAGAGGAGGACAGGAACTCTCTGGGGGTCAGTGGCAGAAAATTGCCCTCTCGCGAGCCTTTATGCGAACGGGTGCAGACATCTTGGTGCTAGACGAACCAACAGCAGCGATGGATGCGGAGGCGGAGGTGCAGATTTTTGACCACTTCCGCACGATTACCCACAATCAGATGGTTGTTTTAATTTCCCACCGTTTCTCTACCGTGC